>JANTHQ010000369.1 GCA_024762375.1 Anaerolineaceae bacterium | reverse complement strand
GTGCGAAATTTCCGGTTTCACTTCCGTGAAAACCAGTTCTGCCGACGCGAAATCATCCACGCGCAGGAGCGGCACGGGCAGCCATTTTCGGTTGGCGAAAACGGTGCTGACGGTGATGGTTTCGCCGACGAACGCGCGCGTTTCGGAAAATTCGCGGGTGACGCTCAACTTTCGCAGGGCGAATTTTTGCCACTGCCACGCCACCAGATATACCGTGGCGACCATCATCGCGAAAAAGAGGAATTTTTCGGAATGCAGCCAATACCCGGCGATGAGCAGGGCGGCACTGATGACGATGGCACGTTCTTTGGGGGTTAATTTTTGTTGGGGCATAAAGATAATGAATAGCGAAGAATGAAAAATGAAAAATGGCCGGAAAATGCGCGCTGACGGGTGAATTCACTATTCATTATTCATTCGTTTGAGTACCACCGGGATGATGGCATCCAGCAGGTCATCATATTGATGCGTGCCCAGCCGGGCGATGACGGCGGCTTTGATGGTGGCCGCCAAATCGTCGGCGGTGCGGGATGGGGTCGGTGCGGGGGGCGATGAAAACGGCATATTCGGCGCGAGGGCGAGCCGGGGCATTCCGTTGGCGGGAGGGGGCGCGCTGCGCCGTTCCACCCGTTTGGGTTTGATGCCCAGCGAGATGGCTTTATCCATCGCCAAATCGGTCAGCACCACATCGTCATCAATTTCAATTTCGGTGATGCCCTGTGCGTGCAATTCTTCAATGTCGCGCTCGGTGTAAAAAGTTTTCATCGCGCTTCTCCCTACATAACCTGAATTCGGAGTTTTCTCGAAAAGAGAAAATACAGTCATCTGGCGAAGATTTTGGTATGTCATTCCCGCGAAGGCGGGAATCCACAAATTTTTGCTATGGATTCCGGACAATTCGCTGCGCGAATTTCCGGAATGACAAAAAATCCGAACTGACGTTACATATCACGCCCTTCCAGGCTTTCAATTGCAGCGATGGCGGCGGCTTTGGCGGTTTTCATTTCGGCTTCCGTGCCGCTCATCCACATCCTGCCGAAACGCCCCACCGATGACACGTGAATCAGTTTGATGCTGGCGCGTTTTTCGGCTTCGTTGGCGGCAATGTTGATGTATGCCGCCGGGGCAACTTCCAGCACCAGCAGCGTTTCGCCGGGAACGAGCATACTGCCCCGCCGAAAGCGGTTCAGCAGCTGGGCCTGATACGGGTCAACATTGGTTATCAACTGCACCGATGCCAGTTTGGGGCGGATGCGGTCTTCCGGTTTTAGCCCCAAGCGGGTGAGCACCATTTCGCCCGCTTGCAGCACTGCCTGCTGCGAATGGGAATGGATTTCAAACATCCCGAATTCGCGCTCGACAATTTGTGCGCCGGGGCGGGCTTCGGTGGATTTTACGGCGATATCCACCAGCCGGAAAACCTCATTGCCGGGGGCGACTTCGATGTACAGCGATGCCATCCCTTCGACCATCAGGTCGCCCTGTGTTACTGTGCCGACAAAACCCGCGTATTGCGGTTGGGTGCGGTCAAGATAGCAATATGTTCTCAATTGAAAGTTTCTGTCTGCCATAAATGTCCTTCGTTTCAGGTTTCAGTTTCAAAGTTACAAAGTAGCAGGGTCGCATTCGCTATTTGCTACTCGTTATTCCTCCGGGTGCTTGCCACGGAAATTTCCCCGCGGCGAACAGCAATTCCAAATAATAGACTGCGCTGGAAAAACGGTTCAGCGCCTGAATCAGGTCGGGGCGGGTGGGCTGCCCGTCGGCATCGGTGAAGGTGTGGGCGGCGGTCAATTCCGCTTCGCGGCTTTGGGCGCGCAACAGATTCAGCACCAGCAGTATTTCAGGGTCGTTTGAGCCGGGAACGATGTGCTCGATGCCCAGATGCTTTTGGGGGTGATGGGTCACATCGTGAATCTCCGATTCCGTTTTGCCTTCCAGCGTCAGCGGCGAAACCGTCCGCCCGTGATATTCCGCCGATGTGATTTCGCGGCAATATGCCGCCAGCGTTTCCAACTGCGCCGCCAACCCGGGAAAGTTGAACCGCCGTGCCTGCGCCGTTGCCAGCAGAACCTGCGCGTGCAGGGTGTCCATCTTCCCCCGAAAGAAAAATCGGGGCGATGTTTTCGGCGCGAAATGCCCGGCATCTATCTGCGACAGATGCTCCGGTTTGCGGGTGAGCGGTTGTCCGCACACCGAACACACCGGCACATCCCCCGTCAACTGCACCGGAAACGCGCCCGGTTTATCCCACACAGGCGCACCGGCGGTGTTTTCGGCGGCGGATGGCGGGGCAATTTCATCTTCAAAGGTGATGGTGATGCCCCACTGGTTGATAAAATCTTTCGCCGATGGGGTGAAACGGGCATCGCGCGGCAAAGGGGCAATTGTCCCCCGCCCGCCCTGCCACATTTCGCGCAGTTCGGCTTCGGTGATGACCGTCATTTATTGTGCGTCCCAATCAGCCGGATAGGTCACATAAAAAACTTTGGCATAACTCGGCGAGCCGAAAAAGATGTTACTCCCCTTCGGGATGAAAATCACATCGCCGGGATTGCCGATGACCACCTGATTGCCCATCCGAATTTCCAACTGCCCGTCAATGACGAAATCGATTTCATCATAATTGAGCGTCCACGGAAATGAGCCTTTTTCCCACGTCATAAACCCGGCAGCCATCGGCGAACCGTGTTCGGCGGTGATGATGTCGGTGACGTGGATATTCATTTCGGGGTGCCCCACATCGAACGCGAATGGTTCCAGCCGTACCGAATCGGCTCTCACCAATTTTAACGGTTTGCCGGGGCGTGCTTCTTTATTCAGCAGTTTGGGCAAAGGACGCCCCACCGTGTCCGCGTCCCCTTCGCGGTGGATTTGCACACCCAATTCGCGGGCGACATCCAGCGCTTCGGGGGTGATGCGGTCATCGGGCGAGAGCAGCAGGTATTGACACCCTTCCCCTGCCAAACGGCGTATATCGGCGGCGGAGAAAAATTCTCTCACAGCCAACCCCCTTTCGAGTGAATAATGAATAACGAATAGTGAATAATGATTTTTCACTCTTCATTATTCATTTTTCATTATTTTTTGTTGCTGCCTTTGGTTTCTTGCGGCAGAATCATTTCCACATCGGAATGGGGGCGCGGGATGACGTGCACGCTGACCAGTTCGCCGACCCGTTTGGCGGCGGCGGCACCGGCATCGGTGGCGGCTTTCACAGCGCCGACATCGCCGCGCACCATCACGGTCACAA
>JANTHQ010000368.1 GCA_024762375.1 Anaerolineaceae bacterium | reverse complement strand
CCACGCTCGGAAGATGACCTGCTCGGCAATTCTCTCCGCACGATGGCGCTCAAACTGCGAACATTACTGGCGGATGTCACTGAAAATGCAAAATTGGTGAAAGATTCCGCCGAACAATTGACCATCGCCGCCAAACAATCGGGGGCTGCCACCGAACAGGTTGCAGATACCATGCAGCATATCGCCCAAACCAGCGCCCAACAGGTCGATGAAATGGGCAAAACGACCGAAACCATCAACCAAGTTTTGCGCGCCATCGAAGGGGTGGCACAGGGCGCGCAAGAGCAGGCCGCCGCCGCCGGACGCACCGTCGAGCTGACCGGCCAACTGACCAACATTATCGAACAAGTTACCGAAAATGCCGCCAACAGCGCCGAAGGCGCTATCGCAGCGAAACAAACCGCAGAATCCGGCTCGGCGGCAATTGGGCAACTGGTCACCGGTATGGGCGACATTCGCACCGCAGTGGGGGCGCTGGGTCAACGGGTGCAGGAAATGGGGAAACGCTCGGAGCAAATCGGCGAAATTATTGCCACCATCGACAACATCGCCGCCCAAACCAATCTGCTTGCGCTCAATGCCGCCATTGAAGCCGCACGCGCGGGCGAGCACGGCAAAGGGTTCGCCGTGGTGGCCGATGAAGTGCGAAAGTTGGCAGAAAAAGCGGCGGCGGCTACCGGTGAAATTTCCGCGCTGATTGAAGGTATTCAGCATGTTGCCGCTGAAGCTGTCTCGGCAATGAGCACCGGTGAGCGCGCAGTGGGTGACGGCGTTACCAAAGCCGACCAAGCGCGACGGGCACTGAACGATATTTTACGGGCAGTCGATACAGTCGAGCGTCAGGTGACAGAAATCGCCGCTGCATCCGGCGAGATGAACGCGGCATCGGGCGAACTGGTTGCCGCCATGGAAACGGTTTCGGCGGTAATTGAAGAAAATACCGCCGCCACAGAAGAAATGGCTGCCAGCGCCCACGAAGTGCTGGAACAGATGGAAAACATTTCCACACTGGTGCAAAACAACAGCGCCGCCATCGAGGAAATTACCGCCGGCTCTGAAGAAATGAATGCACAGGTAGAGGAAGGTGTCGCTTCGGCGCAAATTCTCGATGAACTTTCGGACAAACTGCACAATGCGGCTTCGCAATTTACACTATAGGCGATACACATTTTTCTGAAAAGGACACAGTTATGACCCAACCGCCCGATAGCTCGCGAACATTATCGCTGCGCCATTCGCTGCGCGGAAAACTGCTGCTGGCATTCATCATCGTGGCACTCGTGCCCCTCATCGTTGTCGGCATTGTCGGCTTGTGGCGTGCACAGTCTGCCCTGCGCGATGCCGCCAACAGCAAATTAATCGCCGTCCGCGATATCAAAGCAACTCAAATCGAAAGTTTCTTCGATGAACGCGTGAAAGACGCACAAGTGCTGGCGCAAAATCCTACCATTGTTGATGGAATGCGTTCGCTCAATTTGGTCATTCAATCGGATGCGAACCGCACCGGTTTATCGCCGGCAGAACAGATGGCGAAATATATTTCGCTGTACAAAGGGAAGTCGAACACCGCCAACGCCAAAGACGGGAGTTCATACAGCGCATTGCACAGCCAGTTACACAGCTATCTCCAAAAAATCGTCGAAAATTATGGCTATTACGACCTCTTTCTCATCAACCCCGATTCCGGACTGGTGGAATATACCGTCGCCAAAGGGGACGATTACGGCACAAACTTGAAAAACGGCGCGTATGCCGACACCAATCTTGGCGAAGCATTCCGGTTGGCGGCCAACAGCGACGACCGTAACTTCGCCGCGATGGTCGATTTTGCCCCGTATGGCCCCAACCAACTGCCCGCCTCGTTTGTGGCGGCCCCAATTTTTGACACCGACGGCACAAAGTTGGGAGTCATCGCTTTCCAGCTGCCGGTCGATGAAATCAACGCGCTGATGACCGAACGCCAGGGATTGGGCGAAACGGGCGAAACCTATCTCATCGGCGCAGATAAAATCATGCGCTCCGATTCAGCCTTCAGCACGGAACGGACACTGCTGGCGCAAACCGTCGACACCGAACCCGCCAACGCCGCTATTGCCGGCGAAACCGGTGTCCGGCTCAGCACCAATTACGCCGGGAAAAAAGTGCTGTCCGCGTTCCGACCGCTCGATATCGCCGGACTGAATTGGGCTATTCTGGCAGAAGTTGAGCAAAAAGAAGCCGACAGCGCAATTTTGCAATTGTTAAAATTTGTGGTGGTGATGTTTGTGGTCATCATTTTGATGGTGCTCGGCGGCGCGTATTTTGTCGCCCGGCAGTTGACCAATCCGCTGCTGGTTTTGGCAGATGTGGCCAATCGATTGCAAATTGGCGATACCGATTTATCCGGCATCAATCGCAATGCAATTGAAAAAGCATTCGCCCGCACCGACGAATTGGGGGTTGTCGGCCGGGCATTCGAAGGATTGGTTCGCTATTTTACCGATATGGCGCAAGCGTCCCAAACCATTGCCGATGGCGATTTGACGGTCGAGATACAACCGCGCTCGGAACGCGATGTGTTCGGGCATTCCTTCCGGCGAATGGTTGGCGATTTGCGCGAACTGGTGCGGCAAGTGTCGAATATGGCAGAGTATGTCAGCGTGTCATCGCAGCAACTCACCGAAGTCGCCGCAGTTTCGGGGCAAACAACCCAACACGTCACCGACACCATCGAGCAAATCTCACACGGCAGCATCCAGCAAACCGGCAGCATCGAAAATGCGTCAAATACCGTCCGTCAAGTGGTGCAAGCCATCGAAGGCGTTGCCGCCGGCGCGCAAGAGCAAGCCAGCGCCGCCAATCGCACCATGGAAATGACGCAACGGCTGGGCGATATCATTCAATCTGTGGCCCAAAACGCGCACCAGAGCGCCGCCGGGTCTGCCGAAGCCGCCGAAGCCGCTCGCACCGGCGCCACCACCATCAAAGAATCCATCACCGGGATGAGCATGATAAAATCGAAAGTCGGGCAAGCTGCCGAAAAAATGCAAGAGATGGGCAAGCGCTCGGCCGAAATCGGGAAGATTGTCGCCACGATTGACGATATTGCATCGCAAACGAATTTACTGGCGCTCAATGCCGCCATCGAAGCCGCCCGCACCGGGGCCCACTCGCGGGAAATGGCCGAAACACTGCTCAACCATCAACTGGTCATTCAAGCAAAATTGCTGGCAGAACTGATGGCAACCCACACCGGCGATTATCCCCGCGATTTT
>JANTHQ010000367.1 GCA_024762375.1 Anaerolineaceae bacterium | reverse complement strand
GGATACTGTTGCAGCAGTGCCTGCTGGTAAAAGATATTTTCGGTTGTGTTGATTGCCAGCGGTTCGGCGATGAAACCATCGGTGGCACGAAGTGTGAGCGTTTGGCCGCGCAGCAGCATGACGGCGGCATATTGGTACGGCACAACGTTTTGAATCCGTTCCAAAATTAGTTTTAGCACGTCATCCAAATCAAGCGTGGCATTGATGATGGTTGCCAGTTGTTGCAAATGTTCGGCAATTTGACGGCGGGTGAGTGCTTGTTGCTGTTGTTCGCGTGTTTTTTGGTACAGGTTGGCAGCGGTGATACCCACCGTAATTTGGCTGGCATAGGTGGTTAAAAATTCTGCGGTGTGGTCGGTGGCGTTGGCCAGCGTGTCATCTGAAATTACCAGTGCGCCAACGGGCAACTGGCCGATGGCCAGCGGGATGCTCCACACATGCGGGCTATCGGTTTTTTGGAGGGTGGCGTCGGCCAGCGTTTTTTCGGCAAAAGGGAGGAGTGCTTCGATGGTGGGGTGGGGCGGTTCGGCAGAAATTGCGGCCAGTCTCGGTTTGGCTGTTTGGTCATCAATTAAAATGATGGCCAAACTGCGATAGTGGAAAGCGTCGGCCAAAATATTGAGCGCCTCGGCCAGCATGTCGCCCATGTCGAGCACGGTGGCGTTAATTCTGGCGAGGGTTTGCAGGGCGGAAAATTCGGTGCGGATATGTTGTTCCGGCGGGGATGCGTGAGTATCGGGCATCATTTGTCTTCTTCGATGATGAGCCAGCGCCAATATTTCCATGTGACGACCAGCCCGATGGTTACGGCGGCGGCCAGTGGAATGTGATGGAACATCAAAATGAATGCGGGTGTGAGCGCAAATGATGAGGCGTTTGGCGGCGAAAGTATGGCGCTGGCTTGCCACAGATGCGCCAGCAGGGCGACAATGCCCAATCCTTCGGCGAGATAGTACCATTTGTACACGGCATTCATTTTTAGCACGCTGCCAAACCGCCGTGACAATTTTGCCAAAATGTGAAACAGAATCACGATGGACAGCGGCGCAATTGCGCTGAAAATGAAAACCAGCGGCATCACGAGCGGCCTCCAATCATGCTGTTCATCAGCGATAGCCCCACAAAAATGACGATGGCTCCGCCGATGATTCGTAATAAATCGGCCAGCGGCAGCCCCACAACGGCCACGCCACCGGCGCCGACGTAAAACCCGGCGGCGGCCAGAAATGCGGCAATGGCGACGATGAGCCAGCCGTGGATGGGATATGCGCCTGTCGGCGAGGCCTTTTGCTGGCGACGCTGGTGAAAGAACCGGGCGATGGCAAACAAAAAGTAAACCAGTCCACCGGTGACGATCCACGCATAAATTGTGAGGACTTGCGACAGGATTTTCATGGGATGGTAAATGGTGATTTCAAAAAATAGCCCTCAACCGGATGCAGGGCATCTGATGGAGGGCGACAGCGCGGCGGGCCATCGCTATTTGATGAAGGCTTCGTCGAATGCATCGGCCATGCTGCGGCGTGGATTGCCGCTTAAAATGCCTTCTCGCCCTTGGAATTTTTCTTTTAATTGAATGCCGACGTTCGGTTCAATTTCATATTGCCGAATGTCTTTGGCATGGTTGCTGCCACGCATTTTTAATACCAGCAGCGCTTTGCTCACCGCCGAATCAATTTCGACATACCGCAAAATGGAATATGAATCGACCACAAAGGCGATGTCGCTGTTTGGGTTGGCCGATTCACCGAGCAGGGTGGCACTCTCTTTGGTGAGCAGGCTGGTTAGCCCTTCGCGTTTTAGGGCGTTTATGAAACCGTACTGAATGTTTCGCAGTTCGATGGGGTCGGTGGTCAGGCGTTCAAAATGGGTGATGCTGTCAACCACTACCCGTTTGATGCCCATATCGGCCACGTATGTTTCGATGATGCCGCCGACGTTTTCCAGGTCGCTATGGCTAACTTCGGGGCTGGTCATGATGATTTTCAGCATGCCTTCTTTTTCAAGTTTGGCAAAATCCCAGCCCATACTGGCGGCATCGGCGTAATATTGCTGCGGAAATTCTTCAAAAGTAAGAATGAGGCCGGGTTCGTTATATTTTACAATACCGTTGTAAATAAATTGCATGCCCAGCGTGCTTTTGCCGGTACCGGGTGCACCTTCGACCAGGTTGGCGCTTTGCGGCAAAAAGCCGCCGCCGAGCATCTCGTCAAATCCGGTAATTCCTGTTTTTACTCGTGCTAGAGTCATAAGTCCCCCGCATTCTTTGGCAAAAACGTGGCTACTGCATGCCGCGAATTATGTGGTACACTGCTTTTACCCGAAACTGCCTATCTTCGCAGGCATGGACAAAAGCACTAATGAGCCGCCGCATTTCCGGGTCATCGGTCAGTGTGAAAACCGATTTGTCACCGATGAGCTTGCGCTGCATGATGCCACTCGCTTCCAGTTCTTCCAGTTCCGGTTCGACCGCGGCAATACTGCGTCCGGCATACCGAGCAATATTCTCTGCCGTATCGACCGTATCAGGATTTTCATGGAAAAAGCGAATGAGATCCCACTTGATGAATGAGGTCACTTTTGTTTTTACAAATTCGAGTAAATCGTCGGGCATATCTTCCATCAGTTTTGCTGTGAAATCATCGTGCTCTGCCACCGGATGGTCTCCTTTCGGATGGGCGCGCGTGCAATGATACTACTTTTACACATTTTATCACCGAAAAAGCAAAAGTGCAATGATTTTCTAATTTTTCGATGAACGACCGCGACCGTGGACAAAAAACCTGTCAGGATGCTTGTGGTGCTGACAGGTTTTTTGACGGTGGGGTGGGGGTATTAATGACGCTGTCGCTGTTTACGGCGCGATTTTTTTGTGTGCGCGCCGGGCTTTTGTGCGCCGTCGCCCGATGGCGATTGTGCTGCCATCTGCCCCGGAGAGGTTATCCCCTGTTGGTCTGATTTCATATGACAATGTTTGTATTTTTTACCGCTGCCACACCAGCAGGGGTCGTTTCTGCCGGGGGTTTTGACGGCGCGGACGGGTGCGGCTTTGCCGTTTGTTCCCCCGCCGAGCGTTTGCGGTTGCATGCTGTCGTGTCGTGCTTGCAGGTTTTTGGGTTGCGGTGCGGGTTTTTGGACCATTTCCACATGGTATATCTGGCTGACCACCAGCCGCTGAATTTCGTGGACGAGCATCCCGTACATTTCATGGGCCTCGCGCTTGTAGGCAACCAACGGGTCTTGCTGACCGAATGC
>JANTHQ010000366.1 GCA_024762375.1 Anaerolineaceae bacterium | reverse complement strand
CGGCGATGAGAATATCGTGGGTGTTGACCGCTTTTCTGCCTTCAAATGCGGCATTGGTGATGGCGGTTTTCAAAATGACAATATCGCCGCGATGCCCGTCCACTTCCATGTCCGCCATCAGCTCGGCGATGACCTGCAAATCGTGGGGGGAATAGGTTACTTCGGGCAGAATTTGCCGCGCGCGGGCGATGGTGTCAGACAGCGCTTGCTCTTCCGGCAGCCACGTTTTGTAGAATGTTTCCGGGTCGCGCTCGAATGCCAGCGTGTGTTCCAGAATTTTCACCCGTTCCTGCGGATTATTGATGCTGTGGATATCGACACACAGCGCGAAACGGTCGAGCAACTGCGGGCGCAGGTCGCCCTCTTCCGGGTTCATACTGCCAACAAACACAAATCGCGCCGGGTGGCTGAACGAAATGCCTTCGCGTTCCACCACATTCACGCCCATCGCCGCCGAATCGAGCAGCAGGTCAACCACATGGTCATCGAGCAGATTGACTTCATCAACATACAGCACGCCGCGATTGGCAGCCGCCAGCACGCCCGGCTCAAAATGGCGTTCGCCGAGTTTGATGGCACGTTCGATGTCCAGCGTGCCAACCACCCGGTCTTCGGTCGCGCTGACGGGCAAATTGACAAATTTTGTCGTCCGCTCGATGACCGGCAGTGTTTCTCCGCGCTCAACCCGTTCGCGACAATTGTCGCACAGACGGTCGGGGCGGTCGGGGTTGCAGTTGAAAACACAATCCGCCACCACTCGGATTTTCGGCAGCAGCGCCGCCAGCGCCCGCGCCGCGGTCGATTTCGCCGTGCCGCGTTCGCCGCGAATGAGCACGCCGCCAATTTGGGGATTTATCGCGTTTAACACCAACGCGCGTTTCATTCTGTTTTGTCCAACAATTGCTGTAAATGGGAAAATAGCCGGCATTCTTGGGGTTGCTCCTAAATTGCATTTTTTATCGTAGTTTATTATAGTCAGGATGATGAAAAATGAAAATGAAGATTGTTATTGGTTGTTGGTCTTTTGTCATCCGCGAAACGTATTGCATAAAACATAACGTGAGAATTGAAACTTGAAATTTGAAACTCCCTCCGCAATGGAAATTTTCACCCGTCTGCACAATTTTTTCGGTGCAGTCGATTGGCGCCCCCCGCTATCAGCGATGGATGAACTGGTGAGCACCATTCTCAGCCAGAGTACCACCGATTTGAACCGCGACCGCGCTTTCGACCGGTTGAAAGCCCGTTTCGGCACGTGGGAAGCTGTGCGCGACGCCGATGTGGCGGAAATAGAGGATGCCATCCGCGTGGCGGGACTGGCGCGGCAAAAAGCACCGCGCATCAAAGCCGCGCTACAATTCATTTCTGCGGAACGGGGTGAATTGTCACTCGATTTTTTGCGCGGTATGCCGGTGGCGGAAGCTCGCGCGTGGCTCACGCAGATGAAAGGCGTGGGCATCAAAACAGCATCCATCATTTTGCTGTTTGCGCTGGATATGCCCGCGTTTCCGGTGGATACCCATGTTCACCGCACCACCGGGCGCATCGGACTCATTCCGCCCAAAACATCCGCCGAAAAAGCGCACCACATTTTGGAAGCCGCCCTGCCGCCGGAAACCTATCTGGAAGCCCACCTGCAATTCATTCGACTGGGGCGCGAAATTTGTCATGCCCGCAAACCGAACTGCGCCGTCTGTCCCCTGCGGGATGTGTGCCATTTTGCGAAAAACCATATCGTGAGTACAATGTAATTACATTAAGTACGGGGTGCAGTTATGGTAGTAAAAACGAAAATCATCAAAATTGGAAATTCGCAGGGCGTGCGCATTCCAAAATCACTTTTGGAGCAACTTAATTTTTCCACCGAAATTGAAATTGATATTCAGGACAATCAGTTGGTACTGCGCCCGATTTCTCCGGCGCGGAAAGGTTGGGACGCGGCATTCGCCGAAATGGCGGCACGCGGCGACGACCGGCTGCCCGAAATCGCCGTTCCCGCCACTGAATGGGATGAAACCGAATGGGAATGGTAAACCGCTTCGAGGTATATCTGGTTACGCTTGACCCTACCGTCGGTTCGGAAATCCGAAAAACACGCCCGGCGGTGGTTGTTTCCCCCGATGAAATGAATCATCACATCCGCACGGTTATCATCGCGCCGATGACCACCAAAGGGCGACCATACCCCACCCGCGTGCCGGTCACATTCCAACAAAAAACCGGTCAAATCGTGCTTGACCAAATTCGCACGGTGGACAAAACGCGGCTGGTGAAAAAACTCGGTTCAATTGACCCGCCCACCCGCAAAAAGATACTGCAAACGCTGGCAGAAATGTTCGCCGAATAGAGGTTCGCATGCCCCAAACCACCTGCGCCCACTGCGGCAAAACGATACCGCTCCCCGCCGGTGCATCGCCGGATGAGCCGCACTATTGCTCATTCAGTTGTGAAGTGAAAGCGTTAGTCGGAAAAACCGGCTGGGGCTTGCGCTGGTTCGGTATAGCGCTGGTGTGGGGACTGGCAATGTTCGCGCTGTTGGTGGTGGTCATTCGCCCGTTCATCGGGGCGGCGGTGGAAAATCCGGCGGCATATTGGGGGCTCGCCGTTGTGCTGGCGCTGATTGTCGGCATTCTATCGATTTTCTTCCGCCGGATGAAACTGTGAACGCATTTTCGCAAATCGCGCATCGTGTTCCAGCATCAGCGATAGCCCGTCCGCCAGCGAAATTTTCGGCGCGTAACCCAACAATTTTTTCGCCAGCGAAATATCCGCCACCAATTGCGACACCCCGCCGCTTTCAGACGGCACACGCAGCAGATGCAATTTTCGCCCGGTCAACCGCTCGATAGTTTCTGCCAGTGTGTTGACCGATGTTCCCCGTCCCGACCCGATATTGATAATGTGCCGGTTCACCCCTTCCGCGATGCCTGCCGCCGCCAAACTGTCCACCACATCATCCAAAAAGACAAAATCTCGCACCTGCGTGCCACCGCCGTAAATGGGAATTGACCCGCCGCCGAGTGCCTGTTTCAGCATCATCGGAATGACCGGCGGGTGTTCTGGCGGCAGGGGCTGGGCGGGGCCGAACGCGTTGAATATCCGCAAGATGACCGTTTCGATGCCCCACAGGCGCCCGATGGTGGACACATAATGCTCTGCGCTGAGTTTGCTGACGCCGTATGGGCTGGTCGGGCGCGGTGGAAAATCTTCTGCCACCGGCGAACGGGGTTGCTCGCCGTAAATTGCCCCGGACGATGCGAAC
>JANTHQ010000365.1 GCA_024762375.1 Anaerolineaceae bacterium | reverse complement strand
CATTCGTTACGCCCGTCCAGAACTTTCAGATGCGGAAGTGGAAGCCATCGCCCGCCAAATTGGCGATGGCGAGTGGCTGGAGACACTGCCGGAGGGTTTGCAGACTGATGTCGGTGAGCGTGGCGGACGGCTTTCGATGGGGCAGCGGCAATTGGTGGCACTCACCCGCGTGCTGGCGCAGCAACCGGCAATCTTCATTTTGGATGAAGCCACCGCCAGCATTGACCCGTTCACCGAAAATCAAATTCAAGAAGCGATGGATTTGATTCTAGAGCGCAGTACATCCATTTTGATTGCCCACCGGCTTTCCACCGTACGCTCTGCCGACAGAATCATCGTTTTGCAAAACGGTTCCATCATCGAAGAAGGGAATCATCAGCAGTTGATGGCTTACGGCGGGCATTATGCCGAACTTTATAATACATATTTCCGGCACCAGAGTTTGGAGTATATAAACTCGTCCAATTGGCGGGCCGCCACCGATTGAGTGATGCGCTGCCACCCGAAACGGGAGAAATCATGCGAAACTTTTTAAAGAACAGCAAAGCCATTATCGGTATGATTCACGTGGATGCGCTGCCCGGCACGCCGAAATTCGGCGGCTCGGTGACAGCAATTGTGGAAAAAGCCGTTCACGAAGCCAAAATTTACCGCGATGCGGGTATCGACATGCTGGCCATCGAAAATATGCACGATGTACCGTACCTTAATCGGCAGGTGGGCCCCGAAATTGTGGCGGCAATGACCATCATCGGTTATGAGGTGAAACGCGCAACCGGCCTGCGCTGTGGTATTCAAATTTTAGCAGGAGCGAATTTTGCTGCGCTGGCGACGGCGCAATCGGCGGGGTTGGATTTTATTCGTGCCGAAGGGTTCGTTTTTGCCCACACTGCCGATGAAGGCATCATCAACGCCGATGCGGGTGAATTGCTGCGCTATCGGCGGCAAATCGGGGCGGATGACATTTTGGTGCTCACCGATATCAAAAAGAAACACAGCGCCCATGCGCTCACTGCCGATGTGTCGCTGGCCGAAACGGCTCATGCTGCTGAGTTTTTTTTGAGCGATGGCGTGATTGTCACCGGGGCGGCAACCGGGTTACCTGCTGATGCCACCGAAGTAGCCACGGTGCAATCGGCGGTGGAAATTCCGGTGCTGGTGGGGTCGGGTGTCACGATGGAAAACGTGGCGCAATTTTTACCCGTCGCCGATGCACTGATTGTCGGGTCGTATTTCAAAACCGGTGGGCACTGGACCCAGCCGGTGGATGCCGACCACGTGCGGGCATTTATGGCAAACGTGGCGCAACTGCGCTGAGCCATTCCCCCAAAAATCCCGTTGTATTATGTTGACAACTGTGTTACAATAATCCGCGTAACCTAATGTCATAACACCCTGCCGATGAAAATACGAATTTGGGGCGCACGCGGGTCAATTCCATCGCCCATAAAGCCCCACGCTATCGAAGAGAAAATAGTACAGGCCATTTTACAGATGCCTCCGCTCGACACCACCGACGAATCGGCGGTGCGGGCGTATGTGCGTGCCATGCCACCGCTGTCGCGCGGAACGGCCGGCGGCAATACGGCATGTGTCGAAATTCAGGCTGGCAGAGAAATTTTTATTATGGATGCCGGCTCCGGCATTCGCGAGCTGGGATTGGAATTGATGAAAGGCCCATGTGGGCGCGGCGAATGTACCATCCATCTCTTTTTCAGCCACCCCCACTGGGACCACATTCAAGGGTTTCCATTTTTTGCACCCGCATTTGTTCCCGGAAATACCATCAAATTTTACAGCATCCACGATGTAAAAACGGCATTGATTGACCAGCAGCGTCCACTCACATTCCCCGTGTCGCTGGATTATATGCGTGCCCGGCGCGAATTTATCTCGGTGGAAGTGCGGCAGCCTTTCACTGTGGGGTCGCTGACGATCAACACCATCCCCAACGCGCATCCGGGTGTGGCATATAGCTATCGTTTTGAAGACAAAAACAGCGTTTTTGTGTATGCCAGCGATGCGGAATACAAAAATCTGGACGAACAGAGCATTCGCCCATACCTAAATTTTTTCCGCGGGGCAGATTTGCTGTTGTTTGATGCCCAATATACGCTGAAAGAAGCCTGGCAAAAAGTCGATTGGGGGCACAGTTCGGCGATGATTGGCGTCGATTTGGCGCGGGCTGCCGCCGCGAAAAGATTGCTCCTTTTTCACCACGACCCCACATATTCCGATACAGATTTGTTGCAAGTGCAAAAAACAGCAGAGGCGTATCAAGCACAAGACACAACTCTTCCGCCGTGCGAAATTATTGTGGCATACGAAGGGTTGACGATTGACCTTTCGCCCCCCGGCAGCGTCGATGTGACGTTGATGACCGAGCGTGAAGCCGCCGTGCTCACCCCGTCGAGCACGTTCACCCAGCACAGCATCGAGCAGTTGGAAGCGCAACTGGCGCAACTGATGGCGGATGATGCCAGTTCGACCCCCATTATTGATTTGTCACAAATCGAAACATTGTCGGTGGCAGGGTTGAAAGCACTGCTGACCCTCCATCGAAAAAAGGGCGGCGGCCAAATTGTGCTGGCGAACCCCTCTGCCAGCACCGCAGAAATCATCAAATTGAGTGGGTATCAGAATATTTTTGCCATTTATCCATCCATCGATGCGGCATTGACGGCCGTAAAAACGCGAGAAGCCCTAAAATTGCCGGGCCAACTGGTTGCAGACCGCTACCGCATCGAGCAAAAAATGGGCGAAAGCCCGCTGGGCATCGCTTTAAAGGCCACCGATATCCGCACCAACCGCACTGTTGCATTAAAAATTCTATCACCGTTTTTTAGCGATGAAACGACTGCGAAATTTATCCAACTGGCCGAACCGCTACCGCAATTGAACCACCCCCATATCACACCCGTGCTGGATTATGCCAACACCGGGCAATATATTTTTCTGGTAGAAGCGTTCATTGCCGGAGAACCGTTGCAACACCGTCTGGATGATGCCGAGAACGGGCTATCCGATGCCGAACGGTTCGCAATTGTGCGCCAAACGCTCGACGCGCTGGCATATGCCCATAGTTTCGGGATAGTTCATGGCGATTTGAAACCGCAAAATATCTTTTTAACGGCAGATGGTGTGCGCATCGGCGGGTTTGGGTTGGGGCATTTGGACGAGGGAAACAATCTACTCAACGCGCCACTATTACTGCTCAACGCGCCATATCTCGCCCCGGAACAGATTCGCGGCCAGCCGATAGACGCGCGC
>JANTHQ010000364.1 GCA_024762375.1 Anaerolineaceae bacterium | reverse complement strand
CCACATCGGGCTGGCAGGCGGGGGAAACGCTCACCGACCGGCACGGGCTGTGGGTGGGCGCGCTGCCACCGGACGATTATTCGCTGGTGGTGGGGCTCTATCTGCCCGAAACGGGGGAACGGCTGCGCACGGCGAACGGCGCCGATTCGGTGGAGATTGGAAATTGGTGATTCTACCCCCTCCCTTACCCTCCCCCTCAAAGGGGGAGGGAGTCGCGACAGCGACGGGAGGGGGTCTAACCTAGAACGGAGAAAAACTATGAGCAACCAAACCGCGCTCATCACGGGCGCATCGGGCGGGATTGGGCTGGAATTTGCCCGCATTTTCGCTCGCGAAGGATACGATGTGGTGCTGGTGGCACGCAGCGCCGACAAACTGGCCGCGCTCGCGGAATCGCTTTCGGCAGAATTTGGCGTTTCTGCGCTGGCACACCCCGCCGATTTGACCGACCCCGCCGCACCGGACGCACTGTTTGCCGCCATGCAGGAAAAAGGCATCGCGGTGGATGTGCTGGTCAACAATGCCGGATTCGCCACGTTTGGGCATTTTGTGGAAACCGATTTGCAGCAGGAATTGGATGAAATTCAATTGAATATCACCGCGTTGACCCATTTGAGCAAACTGTTCGGGCGCGAAATGGCGGCTCGGCGGCGGGGCGGCATTTTGAATGTGGCCTCCACCGCGGCGTTCCAGCCCGGCCCGCTGATGGCGGTTTATTATGCCAGCAAAGCGTATGTGCTCTCTTTTTCGGAGGCGCTGGCGAACGAAATGGCGGATTTCGGCGTGACGGTGTCGGTGCTGTGCCCCGGCGCAACGGTCACCGACTTTTTCGACCGGGCGGATATGGGCAAATCGGGGCTGACAAAGAATATGCGGATGATGTCCGCCAAAGATGTTGCGGAACTTGGCTATCGCGGATTGATGAACGGCAAAACAGTGGTCATCACCGGCTGGATGAATCGCATTCTGGCATTTTCAAACCGGTTTGCCCCGCGTTCACTGGCTGCAAAAATCGCCCGTAAATTGCAAGAGCCACAAGGGTAGAAAACGGTTTCCGGGTCAAGATTCAATATCATGCATCACAAGTTTGCGGAGGGCGCATCGCTGTCTCTATCGCTATTTCATATCGCCATTCACCACTTTTTGACAATATGCTGATATTCCCATAAAATACGCCATCTGTCTGGGGCATCACCCTGCGATAACTTTATAATTGTCGAAACCTACGATAGCTATCACAATAATAAATTCAAATGGAGGATATTTTTTATGCAAAAAGTATCAGTGCGTTCGTTTCTGCTTGCACTACTGATGTTACTGTTGGCAACACCGGCAGTATTCGCCGCCGGAGACGCTGTCCGTGAACCGCTGCCACTACTCTGGTGGCTCGCACCGGTTGGTTCGCTAACCGCACTTTTGTGGGCCTTTATGTTTTATCGCACGGTGATGACAGAAGAGGAAGGCACACCGCGAATGGCAGAAATCGCCCAATCGGTACGTGAAGGCGCAATGGCATATCTGCGCCGCCAATACCGCGTTGTGGCGATTATTTTTGCCGTATTGTTTGTCACATTTTTGGTGATGTCACTTTTCGGTGTGCAAAATAAAGTTGTCCCCTATGCCTTCCTCACCGGCGGCTTTTTCTCCGGCTTGTGTGGCTTCATCGGTATGAAAACCGCCACGAACGCTTCGGCGCGAACCACCAATGCCGCTCGCCGCAGTTTGAACGACGGGCTGCGTGTGGCGTTCCGCGCGGGGGCAGTGATGGGACTGGTGGTTGTCGGCTTTGCACTGCTCGACATTAGCCTGTGGTTCCTGATTCTGTATTATCTCTTCCCCGCCGATTTCTTCGGCGCGGCGAATCCCCTGCCACAAATCACCGTGATTATGCTCAGCTTCGGGATGGGCGCATCGACACAGGCGCTCTTCGCCCGTGTGGGTGGCGGCATTTACACCAAAGCGGCTGACGTGGGCGCAGACTTGGTCGGTAAAGTGGAAGCCGGCATCCCGGAAGATGACCCGCGTAACCCCGCCACCATCGCCGATAATGTGGGCGATAATGTGGGCGACGTGGCCGGCATGGGCGCTGACCTGTACGAAAGTTACGCCGGTTCGATTTTGGCGACTTCCGCGCTCGGCGTTTCTGCCGTGGCAACCGAAATCGTCCGCACGGGCGGCGCATTCCTGCCGGCCGGTGTCAGCGACATTGCGATGGAGTTGCGCTATCTGGCCGCGCCGGTCGCATTGGCCGCCATCGGCGTGTTCCTGTCTATTTTGGGTATCTATCTGGTTCGCACCAAAGATGATGCCACAATGGGCGATCTGATGGCTTCCATCAACAACAGCATCACATACAGCTCCATCGGCATTGCGGCGGCAGCACTGGCGCTGGTTTATCTGCTGGGGCTGGCAAATCCGTTGATGCTCTGGTTCGCCATTTTGTCCGGCTTGGTGGTCGGAGTTGTTATCGGCCGCGCCACCGAATATTACACGTCTCACGCTTTCAAACCGACACAGGAAATCTCTGAACAAGGCTTAACCGGCCCTGCAACCGTCATCATCAGCGGTCTGGCCGTCGGGATGGAATCGGTTGGCGTGCCGGTATTGATGGTCATCGCCGGTATTGTGGTGAGTTTCTACTTGCCCGGCGGCGCACACAACACGCTGATGGGCTTGTATGGCGTGGGCTTGGCAGCAGTCAGTATGCTGTCCACCCTGGGGCTGACACTGGCAACCGATGCCTATGGCCCCATCGCCGATAATGCCGGTGGCAACGCCGAAATGGCCGCCCTGCCCGAACAGGTTCGCAAACGCACCGACCAACTCGACGCCGTGGGGAACACCACTGCCGCAACCGGCAAAGGTTTCGCCATCGGTTCGGCGGCGCTCACCGCACTGGCACTGCTGGCCGCATATCTGGAAGAAATTCGCTTTGGGTTGGAACATCTGGCCGGCAAAAGCGAAGTTTTCATCGCCAGTTACGGTCACACCGTAGAAGTGGCCAAAATGACGCTGGCAGATTTCAGCGCATACTATAACGTCAGCCTGCTGAACCCGGCCGTGCTCATCGGTATTTTCACCGGCGCGGCAACCGTCTTCTTCTTCTCGGCAATGACGATGAAAGCCGTAGGCCGCGCCGCTGGCGACATGGTGCAAGAAGTGCGCCGTCAATTCCGCGAAATTCCCGGCATTTTGGAAGGCACCGGCAAACCCGATTACGCCCGCTGTGTGGAAATCAGCACGCGCGGCGCACAAAAAGAAATGGTTGCCCCGTC
>JANTHQ010000363.1 GCA_024762375.1 Anaerolineaceae bacterium | reverse complement strand
ACGGCAGCCGCTTTCATCAGCCGGTCACACTCATCACCGTGGCGAATGGCTCGCGGGCGGGGGGCGGTTTCCTGCTAACCCCCGACGCCAAGCTCGATGACGGGCGGCTTGATGTCTGTTACGCGGGGGGATTATCGAAATTGGGCGTTTTAAACCTGCTGCCGCGCACCATCAACGGCAGTCACATCCGGCAGAAGACAGTAACCATCACCACCGGCACAAACATCGAAATCGCCGTGCCGCTCGGCGCACCGGCGCACATCGATGGCGAAGTGCTGTGCGAACGCGGTCGGGAATTCAAAATTGAATTGTTGAAACATCAACTGACAGTGTGGGCATAGGAGGCGCAATGGCGGTTTGGCAAACGATAGCGGCGGGAGTGGTCGCCTATCTCATCGGTTCGTTTCCAACGGGCGTGGTCGCCACAAAATTGGTCGGCGCGCCGGATGTGCGATATGTCGGCAGTGGGCACATCGGCGGCACGAACACCATGCGGCATGCAGGCCCGTGGGTCGGTGCGGCGGTGGTCATCATTGACGCGCTGAAGGGGCTATTCGCGTGGCTGGTGGCGTGGTGGTTAATGGGCGGCAATCCGTGGGCACTGCCGGTTGCGGGCACGCTGGCAGTCATCGGGCATTGTTTCCCGCTGTACACTCGTTTTCACGGCGGCATGGGGCTGGCAACCGCCGCAGGGATGATTCTCATTCTTTCGCCGTGGACGATTGCGATTGTGGTTCCCATTTGGGCGTTCTTTTTCCTGCTGATTTTCCGCAAGCGATATTCGCCGCGCTCGGTTGCCATTTCGATACCGCTGGCGGTGGCAATCACCATTTTTTGGCGGAACCCCGCACCCCCGCTGGCGTGGATGCTCGCGCTGGTGACAGTGGTGCTGGTGTTACGCCATCTGCCGGAATGGAATCGGATGGAATGAGAGTGGTCATCGGAGATTGGAGATTGGTCATTTGTCATTTGCTGACGGCTGACCAACTTTACCTTTTGCATTTTCAATTTTGAATTGTATTGCTCAACACCCATGCGAGGGTGTGCAATCCCCCCACCGCCCAAACGATGAGCGCGCTTTCGCCCACCGCATCGTCATCGCCGCGCAAAAGATACACCCACAGCGCCGCCGCCAACACATTCACCGTGATGGATGCCGGGCTGAACAAATCCCAATCTTTCTGCATCCCGTAATCGGCATTCCAAACCCATGTCAACAGCAGATAGCCGAACGCCGCCAGTGCGAAAAACCCCAGCGCAACGCGGACGGTCGCATCCGGCAGCCGCCATCTTTTCCACAGAACCGGTATCGCACCCACCAGTGCGAAGATGCCCACCGGCGCAGTGAGCAACATTTCATTGCCCCAATCGGCAAAATGCGCCGCTGAAAACATCGCATACCGCTGCCATTCGGTCGGCATGGCGAGCGTCAGCGGCACAAACCAAACGTGGTCGCCTCCGCCGGGGCGGTCATCGCCCAAAAATGCCGCCAACCCGTGATTGCCGATTTCCATCAGCGACAGCACCGCACTGCCGACCAGCAGCGGCGGCAGGAGCACGGCTTGCAGCAATTCCCACAGTGATTCGCCGCCACGCCATTTGTGCCACACCAAAAATGCCATCGCGCCCCACAGCACCACCGTGGACGGATGGAACGCGTTGGTCAACGCCAGCACCGCCGATGCTACCCACAGTGACGTTTCATTTTTCAGCGCACGCCAGCCGAAATAGAGAAACGCCATCACCCCCAGCGAAATGATGGTGTAATTTTCCACATATCCGAAAAAGAGTTCCATCCCGCCGCCGGTGAGCACCATCCCCGCCAGCACGGTGCGCTCAGCGGTGGATTGCCCCGTTTCGCGCGCCCAAACCAGCGTTAAAAAAACGAATGCCACCCCGCACAGCACACTGACGGCAGCATAAACGCTATCCACCCCCCAGCCCCACAGCGGATGTGCCAGCAGTTGCCATAATCGCTGGTGCAGAAAAACGGTGAACGGTGCTTGCCAGTTGTACAGCACGGGCGCATCTTTTTGCGAAAGCCCAATCACCAAAATTTGGGCGTCGCCCCATTGCAGATGGCGGATGCGCAACAGCCAAAAAACCGGCGCAGATGCCAGCGACACCAGCGCAAACCATCGGCGCGGGTAGTTTTTTCCGGGCAGGCGAATCCACCCGCTCGCCAGCGCGTGCCGCCAACGGCGGTTCAGCGGGGCGAAGAGCGTTGTTGCTGCCACCACCGCCAATCCCCAGCCGAGCATCGGCGGAAATACAGTGTACGGGCTGATACCCCACCAGCGGTCTGCCGGCAAAAAATACGCGGCGCCATGCAGTATCAAAATTATCAGTGCGGCAATTTTCAAAAAAGTTACCATTCGTCACTCACCATGCAAAAAGTGTATCCATCCCGCTCAATCGGGCAAATTGCCCCGCACATCGCCGAAGGTTTGCGTCTCCATGGCAAGTTGGGTATACTCATTTCACATTCTCCATCAACCAACAGAAAAAGGAGATACGCAAATGAACATAAAAGGACGCAATATAATTGGGGTCATCACATTTTCATTGATAGCGCTGGTCGTGCTTGCAATTCCGCAAGCGCTGGCCGAAGGTGGCAGCACCCAAGCCAACACAGACGGCATCGATGAAATCGTGGTTGTCGGCACCGATGGATATGTGTATGCCTACAATACCGCCGGACAGCAAGTTTTTAAATCGCCGGAAGGTGGCTGGAAACTCGTTGCCACTGCCGATTTTAACGGCGATGGCGATGCTGAAATTGTGGTTGCCAACGACAATGCGATAAAAGTGTACGACCCGCAGCAGGTTGTCGGCAGTGCATTCAATTTTGAAACCACCTATAATGGCGGTACCGGCAATTTTACCACCGTCGGCACGGGCGATTTTTGGAATGATGGCACACCCGATATCGCGTTAATTTTCGATGCCGGAACAACCAACAAGCACATCGTCATTTACAATGTGCCGACCACCTCTGCGGCAGTGGATAAAACGTTTTTAATGGCAGATAATTTTGCTATCGGCGATTATGACGGCGATGGTGATGATGATTTCGCTTTGATTGCATGGAACAGCAACAATCCAACCGGCGCAAAAAGTTGGTTCGAACTGCGAAAGGGAAAAACTCCCGACCAACTGATTGAAGGCGACAGCGATGCCGGCGTCTATAACGACAGCCAGTGGTTCGATGTGGCGACAGGTAGTTTCGATACCGGCAACGGCGCGCGTGTCGAATGGGTCGGCTCGCAAAATTTG
>JANTHQ010000362.1 GCA_024762375.1 Anaerolineaceae bacterium | reverse complement strand
GATGGCACTTTCGCCCCCAAAATAGATGACGGCAGGCGGATTGACCGCCATCACGGGCGCGGCGGGGTTCGGCAGGGTGGGGAGGATGGCGGCATACGGCGACGGTTCATTCCACGCCGAAAGTTTCTGTGCGGCGGTGAACAGGCTGATGAGTGCGGCGAAAAAGACCAGCGCCCCGCCGAACAGTTTTTGCGCGGTGGGGGCGTGCCAACTCTGCCGCCGCGCTGCTACCCACGCGATGGCCGCGTCCAGCCCGACCACGCCCGCAATGGCGACCATCGGCAGGACTGCGCCGCCACTGTGGAACAGCGCACCGCGCACACCCGGAAAAGTGAAGGCAAACGTCATCGCCAGCCACAGCAAGGCGAGATACGCGCCGGAAATCTGGAAGAGCGGGTGTCGGCACAGTTTCCACCAGCCGATGATGGCAAACGGAAATACGACCACCAGCCCGATGACCGCCGCCAGCGTCTGAAAATTCATCCACGCTGCCCACAGTTTCGATTGCAGAATATTCCCCCAACCCCACGCCAGATAATTTTGCAGCGAAAGGGTCGCCGTGGTGCTGAAAATATCATCATATTGCATCAGCCACAGTGTTTTCGTGCCACCCGGCGGTAAAATCGCCCCGAAAACCCGCCAATTGCGGATGAACCACGGCGTCATCACTGCCAAATAGCCGGCAATGAACAATGAACAATGAACAATGAATAATGAATAATGGGATATTGCAACTTTGAACTTTGAACTTTGAACTTTGAACTTGAGACCGGAAACCAGAAACCCGAAACCGAGAGCCAAAAACAACACCCCATCCGCGCGGGTGAGATGTGCCAGCCCCGCCGCCATGCCCGCCACGAGCGTCCAGCGCCAGTCAGCGGTTTCGATGGTGCGCCAAAGTGCAATCATACCGACCGCCCCCGCCAACGCGAACGGCGCAAAGGTGTCAATCGCCGTCCATTCCGCAAAATAGAATCCGCTGAACAGCACCAGCAATCCCGCCAACCATGCCTGCCGCCGGTTGTGCGTCACCTGCCACGCCAGCCGGAAGGTCAATGGCGGCAGCAGCGCCGAAAGCAGCACAAACGCCCACTGTCCCGCCGCGTAATTCGCCCCGCCGAGCGCCATGCCCGCCGCCGCCAAAATCGCCGTGAGTGGCAGCCAGTAGCGGTTGCCAGGATGGCTCACCGTTTTCGGCGACGAAAGGTAATTCCAGATGAAATGCTCGGTGAACCCGCCGCCCGTCGCCAGCGTGATGGCGTTCACCGTGTGATACGCCTCATCCAGATTGTGCGGCTGCCGTTCCAGCCACGCCGTGCCGCCGCGCACCAGCAAACTGATGGCGAAAAGGATGAGTATCGGTTTGGCGAGCGATTTTTTTCCATTCATTGGTTTGAGTCGATATGGCACACGGATTGAACGGATAAAACGGATTTTCACAGATTTTAAAAATCGGTGTGAATCTGTGCCATCCCTATCATCCGTGTGCTATTTTATTTCGAATACCATATATGCCCCGTCCACCGAAAAGAGTTCATCCCAAAAATCATTTTCCAGCCGATGGAGTACCGTCACATCGGGACGATTTTCGGGGGAGACGGACGGGTCGTGCAGCAGAAAATCCAATCCCGCCGAAAAAACCAGCACGTGCGTCACCCCGTCATTGCGGAGTGCGGCGTTGATGGCGGCGGCGTCGTTTCCATAAAGATACTGCCAATGCCCGTATGTGTCCAGAATGCTGTCGGGGCGACATTCGATTTCGCAAAAATAGGTGCGCGGTTCCCATAAAAACTGCACCACCGAATCGGCGGGAAGTTCCGCGTTTAATTTGCTCAATGCGCGGAAATGCGCCCCGGTTCGCCGCGAAAGATAATCCGCTCGCGATTCTGTGCCGCCAATATAGCGGTCGGGGCGATAATAAACCCATCCGGCGCGGTTGCCGATATGGTTGGCGAAAAGTTGGTCAACCACGCCGAGCGTGAGCGCAAAGGCGATGAACAACAGCAAAAATCGGCGCAGGGAAAATTGCGGGTGGTCGAGATGAGCGAGGTCGTCCAACACCCATGCCAGCACCGGCGTCAGCGCGGCGAACATCGGCAGCAGCAGACGGCTTTGCCACAGCCCCGCTGACCAAATGACACCGAGCGTCCAAAAGGCAAATTGCGCCAGCGCGAAAATTAGCAGGATGGACAGCGCGGGCGGCTGAACCTTTTTTCGGTAGCGAAAAACGCCATACGCCAGCACCGGCGGCAGGAATGCCAGAAACAGCAGTCCGGTGCGCCCATCGGTGAAATTCGCGTCTCGCACGCCGAGCGTCAACTGCACGGGCAAGCTCGCCAGCGCCGCCCAATCCCAGCCGATGCCCGAGCCCGCCCCGGAATATGCCGCCGCACGGAAATCATCCCAAAAAACGCCGCCGAACAGAAACGGGTACACGGGATTTCCGGTGAAAATCCAGTTTTTCAGATACCACGGCGCGCCCACCGCCAGCGCGGGGAGCGCGAACGCCGCTACCGCGCGGAGGCTCGTCGCCAGCGATTCTTTTCTGCGCCACAACTGCCACAGCAGCAGTATTCCAACCGTGCCAACTGCCACCGCGCTGGTGTATTTCAGCCCCATCGCCAGCCCGGCAAAAATTCCGGCAAGGATTAAGCCTCGATGGCTGATGGCTGACCGCTGAAAACTATCAACCAAAAAATACACCATCGCCAGCTCGAAAAACGCCAGCGCCAAATCGTTGTATGCCCAGCCTGCCAGCGTCGGCACCATCGGCATGGAAAACAGCATGAGCAGCGCCAGCCAGCCGGATTTCACCCGCAGGAATTTCCGCGAGGTGAGCCACACCAGCCCGCCCAGCAGAAACACGAACCCGAAGTGCATGAGTTTGGCGGCCACATCGCCGCGAATTGCCATTGCCAGTGTGAAATTCATTTCCAGCAATCCGGGATAGTTGATGGACGGGAAATCAATGGTGGGGAAATTGTTGTGCTGTTGCAGGTATAATTTGGGACCCACCAAATGATACCCCAGCCCGTCCCAATCGGTGGGGGGGAGCAGGGCGATGGTGAAGGCGAGCAGAAGGGTGATGGCGAGAAAGGCTATCGCCATCGGTGGTATGCGTGCCGGGTACTGCTTGAAACGTGAAGCGTGAAACGTGAAACGTAATTGCGGAATTGCCGCCACCGACAGCACACTCAGCACGCCGAAAATCACCGGGCGGGTGAGCCAGCCCGCCAGCCCCAGCGCGAATGTCAGCAATCCCAGCGCGCCGATTCCCA
>JANTHQ010000361.1 GCA_024762375.1 Anaerolineaceae bacterium | reverse complement strand
TAACCAATTTTCAATACTGCACCCGCCGATTGGTGGTGGCATTCAACGCGGCTTCCAAAACGAAAATAAACGCCACGAAAAACACATCCACCACCACCGCAATGCCGAGCGCAGACGCCATAAACGCCAAAAAATTCGCGCCGATGGTCTGCACGGTGGCGGGCACGGTGGTGATGAGCCCCATCGCCACCCCGATAGCGATAATCGCCGCGAAAAAGAGCACCACCGGCAACCAATACACCCGGTCGGACGCACTGGGCATCATCGCGTTGGCAATGGCAAACAGCAGATACAGCCACAGCCAAAAATCGGGGGTGGCGATACTGCCGCTGAGAATATCGAGCACGGCGGTCAAATCGCCGCGCAGCATTTCGCCGCCGAGTGCATCAAAATGCAAAAAACGACCGATAATGAGCACCGCCAAACTGCCGAACAGCAGCGGGGCAATGCCGACCAAACTGTGTCGCAACGGCCCCACGCCGCGCACCTGCACCGAACCGAGTACCAATTCTCGCCCCTTTTTTTGGGGCCACAGCGAAAAATTTCCCACATTGACCCGCAGCAGCAGCGCCATCACATAATGGCTCAATTCGTGCAGAAAAATGCCGGGCAGAAAAAGGAAAAAATACAACCAAATCGCCACCGATTGATTGTTTGTCAGCAACAAGCCCACACCCTGCACGTGCGCCGTTATCCAGCGGTTGAGCATCAACAGCACCAGCAAGATGACGATGAGCCAAAAAACGCTATTCCAATCCATTGTTACTTCGCGGCAGACTGCACCAACGCAGCGAAACTATCGGCTTGGAGGCTTGCCCCGCCGACCAATCCGCCGTCAATTTCCGGCTGAACCATAAAACTATCCACATTTGCCGGTTTCACGCTGCCGCCATACAGCACCCGCACCGATTGCGCCGTCGCTTCATCGAACATATCGGCAATCACCCCGCGAATACTCAACCCGATGATGCTGTTGACCGCCGCCGGTTCCGCCGTTCTGCCCGTGCCGATGGCCCAAATCGGCTCGTAGGCGATGACCAGCCCGGCAACTTGTTCCGCCGAAAGCCCGTCCAGCGCACCGCGAATCTGTCCGCTGACGAAGGCTTCCGTTTCGCCCGCTTCATTCTGCGCCAAGTTTTCGCCGCAGCAGATGATGGGCGTCAGTCCGTGTGCCAGCGCGCTTTTCACTTTTTTGTTGACCGTTTCGTCCGTTTCGCCGAAATATTCGCGGCGTTCCGAGTGCCCGAAAATGACATACCGGCACAAACCGTCCAGCATCAGCGGCGAAATTTCGCCGGTGAATGCGCCCTGCTCTTCCCAGTGCATATCCTGCGCCCCCACCGAAATGTTGCTGCCGCGCACGGCATCTGCCACA
Source organism: Anaerolineaceae bacterium (assembly GCA_024762375.1). Classification (GTDB taxonomy): domain Bacteria; phylum Chloroflexota; class Anaerolineae; order 4572-78; family 4572-78; genus JANTHQ01. The sequence continues at coordinate 1,906 of JANTHQ010000361.1, read as the reverse complement.
GCGGCAATTGCCGTAAATGGCGGGCAGAGCACCACTTCGGCGGCGGTCACATCGCCCACCGCGTCTTTCAGCGCGGTTGCCAGCGTCACCGCCTCGGGGATAGTTTTGTGCATTTTCCAGTTGCCGGCCATAATTGGTTTTCGCATATTTCTCTCCTTTGGATGGATTATATGAGTTCAAGGTTTCAAGTTCAATGTTTCAGGTTTCAGGTTCAAGGTTTCAGGTTCAAAGTTAAAAGTTGCAGGGCTGCAAATCTCACTTTCTCACCCTCTCCCTATCTCTAACCCTATCCAATTATACAAGATTGCACACAAGCGCCCAAAAATCGAACCACAGAAAAAATGTGGTATAATGAAAGTGTTATGACTGCATCGGAGAACCGCACGCCGCTGCCGAAAAATTTTTTCAACCGGCCGACATTGACTGTTGCCCGCGACCTGCTGGGGAAAACGCTGGTTCGCCGGTGGCGCGGCGTCGAGTTGCGCGCCAAAATTGTGGAAGTGGAAGCCTATATCGGGCAGGCAGATACGGCGTGCCACTGCTCGAAGGGGCGCACCCGGCGCACGGAAGTGATGTTCGGCGCGGCGGGACATGCCTATGTTTATTTTGTGTATGGCATGCACTATATGCTCAATATCGTCACGGAGGCCACCGGGTTTCCCGCAGCGATTCTCATCCGCGCGGTGGAACCGCTCGCCGGGCAAGAAGCGATGGCGGCACTGCGCGGCAATTCGGCGCGAAATTTGACCAACGGTCCGGCGCGATTGTGTCAGGCAATGGCGATAGACAAACAATTTAACGGCTGGAATCTCACTACCGGCGATACGCTGTGGGTGGCAGACGCCCCCGCCGTGCCCGATGCCGCCGTCGCGCGTGGGACACGCATCGGCATTGGGTATGCCGCCCCCGCCGACCAAAACGCGCTATGGCGATTCTGGCTGAAAGATAATCCGTTTGTATCCCGAAAATAGCATGGGGAGGAACGATGAACTATTTTGATATGTTACTCATTTTAATTTTGTTTGTCGGTATGATTTTCGGCGCGGTGCGCGGTTTTACCCGCCAATTTTTCGGCCTATTGAGCGTATGGCTGGCAATTGTGGTCGATTTGTGGCTGTACCGCCCGTTCAGCAACTTAATTCTGAAAGGGGCATTCACCAGCGCATCCGACGCAATTATGGACAGTTTCGCGTTCATCATTTTGATGGTGGTGCTGGCAGTGCTGCTCAATCTCGTTTTCATTTTCACCAGCACATCACCGGAAGAACGCCGCCGCAAACGCACAAAACGCGATTTGAACCAAATGCTCGACGATGCCGAGAGAAATTACGGCAGTTCGATTTTTAAAGCGGCGGGCGGTGCAGTTATGGGCGTTATCGTCACCGCGTTTTGGTTGAGCATTATTCTGGCGCTGCTGCAATATGCCGCTTCGGCGGGTGGAATCGGCGCGACGATTGCCAGCAACATCGCATCATCGCAATTGGCGCCTTTCTTCAAAGGATTTATGGGACTCATCTATCAAAGCGTGAGATTATTTACCCCCGGTCAGCAATTGCCGGTGATTTTCAGCGCGATTTTGTGAACCTGAATTCGGGATAAGCGAGACAAAGTTCAAACGAAATGAAAATAGTCCACAGATTCACACAGATAAACACTGATTTTTTATTTTTCCTTGAATATCTGTGTTCATCTGTGTCTATCTGTGGACTGAAAAACCTTATCCCGAGCTGAGATTAGAAGCAATCTGTTTCATCCCCCCAACGAGCAAATCGAATTTGGGACTTTTTTCATCTATGCACCAAAAATATCTTCAAACATTGGAATACGATAAAATTTTGCAGCAATTGGCGGGTCACACCGCCTTTTCTGCGAGTGCGGAACTTGCCCGCGCACTGAAACCATCCCC
>JANTHQ010000360.1 GCA_024762375.1 Anaerolineaceae bacterium | reverse complement strand
CGCCGGTTTACCGCGAATGGGCATGATAATTTGCCGCCGCTCCACCCGTGCCACCATGCCGAGCCGCTTGCCCAAAATTTGGCGATCCACATCTTCCAGAGTGTCAGCGCGAATGATCACACTTCCATTTTCGGTGGAAATGGACTTTACCCCTGCCGCGCGGCTCAGAATTTTCAACCGAATTTGATACAGTAAATTGAGCACCGCCTCCGGCAACTGCCCAAAACGGTCTTCCAACTCTTGCCCCATCGCATCGATTTCTTCCGGCGTGCTCAAATTTCCCATCCGCCGATAAAGTTTCAGTCGCAGATGCTCTTCGGGCAGATAATCTTCCGGCAGGTAAACCGGCAAAGGCAAGTTAATTTGAATGTCCTCTTCCAGTGGCATCAAATATGTTGCATCGAATCGCTCGGTGATGCCTTCGTGCTCGTCGCCCTGCAATGTCTGCACCGCCTGCGCCAGCAATCGGGTGTACAAATCGAACCCGACCGCCGCGATATGCCCGTGCTGCTTCGCGCCGAGCAAATCGCCCGCGCCGCGAATTTCCAAATCGCGCATGGCAATTTTGAAGCCCGCGCCGAGTTCACTGGCTTCTTGAATGGCTTCGAGCCGTTTGCGTGCCACTTCCGGCAATTTGTAATTTTTGGGAACCAGCAGGTAGGCGTAACTCTGCACGGCAGCGCGTCCCACCCGCCCGCGCAGTTGATACAGTTGTGCCAGCCCGAACCGGTCGGCGCGGTTGATGATGATGGTATTCACGTTGGGAATATCCAGCCCGCTTTCGATGATGGTGGTACTGACCAGCACATCATAGTCTCCCGCCGCAAAATCAAGCATCACCTTTTCCAGTTTCCGTTCCGACATTTGCCCGTGCCCGATGACCACCCGCGCCTCCGGCACCAATTTTCGGATGCGTTGTGCCATCGCGTCAATACCCATCACCCGGTTGTGGACAAAATACACCTGTCCGCCACGGTCAATTTCGCGCAGAATAGCGGTGCGGATGAGCGTATCATCGGCGGTGGCGACGGTGGTTTTGATGGGCAAGCGTTCTTCCGGCGGGGTTTCAATCACGCTCATATCGCGGACGCCGGTCAGCGCCATATGCAGGGTGCGCGGAATGGGCGTCGCGGTCAGTGTCAGGGTATCCACATTGACCCGCATTTCTTTCAGCCGTTCTTTGTGCGCCACGCCGAACCGCTGTTCTTCGTCCACAATCAACAATCCCAAGTTTTTGAAGGTGACATCTTTTTGCAACAACCGGTGCGTGCCAATGACGATATCCACTTTTCCGGTTGCCAGCCCGCGCAGAACCTCATCCGTTTCGCGGCGGGTGCGAAACCGTGACAGCATTTCTACTGAAACAGGGTATGCCGCCAACCGGCTGCGAAATGTGGCGAAATGCTGTTGTGCCAGCACGGTGGTCGGCACCAAAATTGCCACTTGCGCCCCGTCCATCACCGCTTTGAACGCCGCCCGCAGCGCGACTTCCGTTTTGCCATACCCCACATCACCACAGATGAGCCGGTCCATCGGGCGCGGACGCTCCATGTCGGCTTTCACGTCTGCCAGCGCGTGCAGTTGGTCTTCTGTTTCCACATACGGAAAACTTGCTTCCAGTTCGCGCTGCCATTCGGTATCCGGGCTGAAGGCACGCCCCGGCACCACTTTTCGGGCGGCATAAATGCGCAACAACTCGTCGGCAATTTCGGCGACGGCGGTGCGCGCCCGTTTTTTCACCCGCGCCCAGTCTGCCGTGCCCAACCGATTGACTTTTGGCGGGGCATCATCCACCCCGACATACCGCGACAACCGGTCGGATTGGTGAATGGGAACGTACAATTTATCGTTTTGACTGTAATCAACCTGCAGATATTCGCGCTCGATACCGTCAAAATCAATTTTGACGAGCCCGCGGAAAATTCCGATGCCGTGTTCGATGTGCACCACATAATCGCCGGGGCGCACATCAGCGAAAAAGGTTTCGGGGGTGATGCCCTTTTGCTGGCGCGGACGGCGGCGCGGCTGCAACTTTCGGTCGCCGAACAGTTCCGCATCGGTGAACAGCGACAGCACGGGCGCAGACCCTTCGCGAGAGCGCAACAGCCATCCATCCAGCACCGAACGGTTGAAAACTGTCAGGCTTCCGGGAGGCGGCGGAACATCCAACGCATCCACCGGCGGGGCGATAACCCCCGCATCAGCCAGCAAATCGGCAATTCGCGCCGATTGACGGCTGGTGATGACCACCCGCTCGCCCGCTTTTTTACGCCGCATCAATTCTTCGATGGCGGTTTTTATTTGCCCGCCGAACACCGGTGGCGCGGCGAAAATTCCTTCCACGGAAATATCGGCGGCGGGCGGCAAACCGCTGCGGTCGGTCCAATCGTCAAAACCGAGTGTCAGCGGGGTGCGGCCTTTCATCGCGTCCGCCAAAAAATGCCAGTCGAAATACGGGGCGGGCATATCGGGCGGCAGGGTATAGCGGTTGACCATATCGTTTTTGAGTGTCTCGGCTTGCTCACGCAGATTGTCCACCACCGTTTCCAGTTCGGCGGGATTTTCTAAAATAACCAGCCCGTCTGCAGGCAGATAATCGGACAGGGTTGCCAGCGAATCACTCATCAGCGGCAACAGGTTTTCTATCCCCCGAAAGGGCGACCCGGCAATCAGCATACTGTGCAATTCTTGAAAATCGTTGGCGGCAACCGGTTGCAGGGTACTCTGGTCGAGTTTTTCGAGTGTTTTTGCGGCTTGTGCGGCGTAAATGGGCAACGATTCGGTTGCGGGGACAATGGTGATTTCGGTGAGCCGCTGCTCTGACCGTTGGGAAATCGGGTTGAAGGTGCGAATGGAATCGATTTCATCCCCGAATAAATCGATCCGAATGGGGTGTTTGCTGCTGGGCGGGAAAATATCCATAATACCGCCGCGATGGCTGAATTCGCCCGGTTCTTCCACCACATCCCGATGCTCGTATCCCAGTTGCAGCCAGTCGCGCAGTGTGGCGGCCATGTCAATCTGCTCGCCGGTGCGATACGTGTGCATGGCCTGCAAAAACCATGCGGGGGGCAATGTTTTCTGCATCACAGCGCGGGCGCTGGTGACGACCAGCGGCGGGGTGGCGGGGTTGGCTGTCGCCAGCGCGGTGAGTGCCGCCATCCGGCGAGCAATGGTGTCGCGGTTCCACGGGATGCGCTCGTATGGCAACACGCCGGGGTCGGGAAAGCGAAAAACCTGCGCCGGGTCTTCCGCCCAAAAGCGGAGTTGGTCGGTGAGCACGCG
>JANTHQ010000359.1 GCA_024762375.1 Anaerolineaceae bacterium | reverse complement strand
CATCGAGGTAAACATCCACCAAATTGTAAAAATCTTGGGTGTTGGTGCTGGCAACGGGATATGTGGTTTTATCGGGGAAGGTCATCGCGTTGACAAACGTTTTCAGCGACCCTTTGACGAGTTCCACATACGGTTCTTTGACCGGATATTTTCGCGAGCCACACAGCACGGAATGTTCCATGATGTGTGCCACACCGGTAGAATCGCTTGGCGGGGTGCGAAACGTCACACCAAACACCTTGTTTTCGTCATCATTTTCCAGCGACAATACCTGCGCGCCGGTTTTCACGTGTCGCCACAAACGGCCATGCACGTTCAATTCGGGAATATCTCTTTCTTCCAGTAATTCAAATCCGTGTAAAATCGTCATTGCTTCCTCTGTGAGATTATTTGATGTATTTGCATATTTTCTAAAAATCGAGTTGTTTGCGGGTTTGCCGCGCCCGTATTTTTTCGCTCCAGTGATTTTACCATTTTTATAACGTTTGCCAAAGTAGCCAAAACCTTAAAATACGAGTAAAATAACCGTGCGGCGCAATGCAACGCGTCGACATTTTCCTGCCGGAAAAAACTGTGGCTCAGTCATACACAATTTTGCATGTCGAAGACCTAAAAAACAACCGTGAATTGGTACGGCGAATTTTAGAAAGCCGCAACTACACGGTGATTGATGCCGTTAACGGGCTGGAAGGCATCCAAAAAGCGATGGCCATCCAGCCGGATTTAATTTTGATGGACATCAACCTGCCAGATTTGGACGGTTTCAGCGTGGTTACCCGCCTGCGAAACCACCCCCCGCTGGCTACTGTGCCGATTATTGCCATCACAGCCCGTAACATTTCCGACGACCCGGAGCGAGCGCGTGCCATTGGCTGTGACGGGTACATCAGCAAACCATTCAGCGTCAAACAACTGCTGGATGAAGTTGCCGCACACATCGGCAAACCCCGCGAAACTCAGCCGGAAAGTCGCCATGAGCATTTTTTGCGCGAACACAGCGCAACATTGGTAGAGGAACTCGAACAAAAATTAAATGAGCTGGAAGCCGCACACACCGAACTCAGCGCCGTACACGAACGCTTACAGCGTTTGGATGAAGCCAAAACCGATTTTATCCACATTGCCGCGCACGAATTGCGGACGCCGCTGACCACCGTCACGGCGTATGCCTCGATGCTGCGCTCACAGATGCAATCCGGCGGGAATGATGTGCTATCCGAAATACTGGAAGGGCTGCAGTCCGGCGTTGACCGGCTCAACCGCATCACCAACGATATGGTCAGCATTGCGCGGGTTGAACTGGCAAACATCGAATTGGCATATATGCCACTATCGATCAACTCCGTTCTTTTGCCGGTCTTGAAAGAGCTTCAACCCGCCATCGAAAAGCGCCAACAAACTTTCAAAATTAACATTCCCGATAACCTGCCATTGGTGGTGGGTGATGACACCCAATTACAGCAGGTTTTTTCGCGGTTAATTGGCAATGCCATAAAATACACACCCGACGGCGGCACCATCACTATTTCGGCGAAAGTCCACGTCGCCAAAAACGAAACAACCGCACAGCAAAAATTCGTCGAAGTTTCGGTGGCAGATACCGGAATCGGCATTGATAAATCGGAGCAGGGTCTCATTTTTGAGAAATTTTATACCGCCGAAGATACATCGCGCCACAGCTCCGGCGAAACGAAATTTATGGGCGGCGGGCCCGGGTTGGGGCTGACCATCGCCCGCGGCATTGTGGAAGCGCACGGGGGACGCATCTGGGTGGAAAGCGCGGGTTACAATCCGGAAAATCCACCCGGCAGCACATTTTTTGTGCTCCTCCCCACCGAAAAACCAAAACATCCCCATCAGAATCAAAAAGAGCGGCGATAATCGCCGCTCTTTTTTTACACGTTCCGATTATTCAACTACCAAACCGGTTGCGCTTCGGGCTGCGCAAACCCTTGCGGTTGCGCTGAGCCGTTAAACCGTGCGCCGGGTCGGAACGATTGGTCGAAATTACCGCCGTTTTGCCCTGCGCCGCGCGAGTGGGGCGGACGTTGGAACTGTCCAAAATTGGGCAGGCATTTGCCATCGGTAGCGCAGCGGTCTTCATAATTTTGCAGGCGTTCCAACGCATTGTCATATTGTTCCTGCGTAATTTTGCCGTCGTCCAACGCTTGCGCCAGCCGGTCTTTCATCGGCGCGATGATAGCGGCGGCAATATCATCCATCGAAACACCCTGCTGTTCCGCCAAATCTTGCAGCGAACTGCCATCGCGGAAGGCTTGCAGCATATCGCGCGGATCCATATTCAGCGTATCGGCAATGTTCAACCCGGTTTCCATCACCTGATTGAAAATCACTTTCGGATTCAACCGGTCGCGCAGCGAACGCTGCGGCGGGCGCAGTTGGCAATCGCCATCATTGATGCAGGCATCGCGGCGTTCAGCCAATCGCTGTTCAATGGTATCTGCCTGCTCCTGGGTCATTTTTCCGTCCGCCACGGCTTGATCCAACTTTTCAACGGCGGTGTCATAAATGACGGTCGCCACATCTGCCATCGTTTTGCCGTGCTCGGTGACGACTTCTTCCAACGTTTTGCCGTCTTTCAATTCGGCGGTCAACTCATCCACCGGCATTCCGAGCAAATCCGCCACCGGTTGGAGAAAATCGCCACGTGCCGGATGAGCTGCGGGCGGATTGGGCTGGGTATCCGGGGCTTGCGCCGAAGCGATGCCCACCACGCCCAAACTGAGTATCAACACCAAACCAACTGCCAAAAACCATTTCATTTTCATTTTTATTGCTCCTTTCGTACACAAATTATTGTGTCATTTGTTCTTTTGTCTATACTATGCCAGCAAATCTTTAAAATTTGTTGAGAAATTTGTAAACAATTTGTAAAAAGCAGGTTAAAAATGGATTTTTTGAAATTATCGCTGGAAAATATTGATGGTGAAGCCGCCGAAGTGGTGGCGGATGTGTTCAACCGGTACGGTTATGGCGGCGCGGTGATGGAATCTGCCCCGCCGGATTTTGAGCGGGTGACGGTTCGCACGGTCATCCCCTCCACTGATGAAGACACGCGGCAGAAAATCGAAATCGCCATTGCGCTGATTGGGCGAGCGCTGCCGCAAAAACTGCCGGCACTGCAAACCGAATTTGTGGGCGAAAACGATTGGGCAGAATCGTGGAAAGAGAATTTCCATGTGGTGCACATCGGACGGGTGGTGATTCAACCGAGTTGGCGCGAGTATGCCCCTGCCCCGGATGAGGTGGTGGTGCATCTCGACCCGGG
>JANTHQ010000358.1 GCA_024762375.1 Anaerolineaceae bacterium | reverse complement strand
AAATGCGCGTTTTAGTTGTGGAAGATGAACACCGCATGGCAGAACTTGTCCGGCAAGGGCTGGAGGAAGAATCTTATGCGGTTGATACCGTTGACAACGGGCTCGAAGTATTCGACTGGGTGGCCACCGCCCAATATGACATTATTGTGCTGGATATTATGCTACCCGGTATGAACGGCATTGACGTATGTCGTAAACTCCGCGAACAGGGTTTCAAAATGCCCATTTTAATGTTAACTGCCCGCGACGCCGTCAGCGACCGTGTCATCGGTTTGGACGCCGGTGCGGATGACTATCTCATCAAACCGTTTGCCATTGAAGAGCTGTTGGCTCGGTTGCGGGCATTAAGTCGCCGTGATGGACCTAGTAAAACGCCCGAATTACGGGTAGCTGATTTGGTGCTCGATACCGCAACCAAACAAGCCAACCGTGGAAACCTTGCTATTGAATCGCTCACTTCGAAGGAATACATGCTGTTAGAGACACTTATGCGGCACGCCGGGCAAGTCCTCACTCGCGACCAAATTATCGACCATGTTTGGAATATGGAATTTGAATCCGGGTCTAAATTGATTGAAGTATATATTTCATCGTTGCGGAAGAAAATAGATAAAGGGCATTCAAAAAAACTTATCCAAACTGTGCGCGGTTTGGGATACAGGATTAGTGCCGATGAATAATTTGCGGGTACGTTTGGTTTTTTGGACGGTGGCAATGGAAGCCGTGCTGCTGCTTTTGTTTGCCATTGCGTTGGTAGGATTCATCAATCGGCGCGAAACCGGGCAAATAGAAGATATTCTGCGGTTGAGCGCTTCTGAGTTAAACGCAGTCATTGATGTACAGGGCGGGCAGTACATCGTCTCGCAGCAAGAAATCGCAGACTTGCAAACACGCGGCGTTATGGCGTGGATCATGACGCCGGAGGGGAAACTTGGCTACACTATCGGCAATGCCCAAATCTACCAACTGCCTGCCTCTGTTCCGGCGCCGGATACAATGCACGAGAGCAAACTTGATAACGGGACACCGGTGTATCTTTACACCACCGCTTTGGCGGAAGGGAATGTGCCACTGGGGCTAATGATTTTGGCATATCCTCTCGCAGATAGCCATCGGTTTATTGGGCACATCTGGTTGGCTTTGGGAATTGGCATCCCCCTCATGCTACTCCTTTCAATTGGGGGCGGATTGTTTTTGGCAGACCGGGCTTTGTCACCGGTGGCGGTCATCACCGATACCGCCCGGCAAATTAGCAACGCCGATGATTTGAGCCAGCGGATAAACCTGAATTTACCGGATGATGAAATTGGACGATTGGCGCTCACCTTTAACGCCATGTTAGAACGGTTGGAGCGGGCCTTTCAGCGTGAACGCCAATTTACCGCCGATGCCTCGCACGAATTGCGAACACCCCTGGGTTTGCTGAAAACACAATTAAGTTTAGCCCGGTCACGCCCGCGCGATGCCGCCACCCTTCAAAAAATGATGTCGGATATGGAAGGGGATGTAGACCGCATGACGCGATTAATTGAACAGATGTTAGCCCTGGCGCGGGTAGAACAGGGCGGCACAGTGCCATTTGAGCCGGTAGACCTTTGGACAATTTTAAACACACTGGCTGAACAATACCGCCCGCAAGCCGCAGAATCTGATATTCATCTTTCACTGAGCAAGCCGTCTCAGATTGATACACACATATCGGGAAACGCGGAGCAACTGAGGCAAGTCTTTTCCAACTTAATTGAAAACGGGTTGAAATATACCGATAGCGGCGGCAGCATTGAAATATCCGTTTCCAAAACGTGGAATGAAATCACTGTTGCGGTGAGTGATACCGGCGCAGGCATAAACCCTGCTGATGTCCCTCATTTATTTGAACGCTTCTACCGCGTGGACGACGCCCGTGCCAGACAAACTGGCGGGTTCGGGCTGGGGCTGGCTATTGTTCACGCAATTGTGCAGGCACATCACGGGAAAATCACGGTTGAAAGCCATACCGATACCGGGACAACTTTTTACGTAAAATTCCCGGCTGTTGCGCAAACAGACAAATCATAAAGGCAGCACCGACAAGGCAAAAGGAGATTTCTCAATGACGATTTTGCAAGCAATTATTCTGGGGGTATTACAAGGGCTTACCGAATTTCTGCCGGTTTCCAGCAGCGGACATCTGGTGTTGGTGCCATGGTTATTAAATTGGCAATCCCCGGGGCTAACGTTTGATACAACCGTGCATTTGGGCACACTGGTCGCCGTCGTCATTTATTTTTGGAAAGATATCTGGCAAATTGTAATTGGGGTATTGAAAACCCTGCGAGACCGCAATTTTGATGATCCACACGGCAAATTGGGATGGCTGCTGGTGGTCGGCGCGATACCGGCGGCAGTTGCTGGCGTGCTCTTCAACGATTTATTCGAAAGTTTATTCAGTAAACCTTTGTATGTAACGATTTTCTTGTTTGTTACGGGAGCCATTCTCGTTATCAGCGAGAAAATTGCCCATCGGGTACGTGAATTGGATTCTGTCGGTTGGAAAGACAGTTTACTCATTGGCATTGCGCAGATATTTGCCATCGCACCGGGCATTTCCCGGTCCGGCTCTACCATTGCAGCCGGGCTGGCACTGGGCATTAAACGAGAAGCCGCCGCGCGGTTCAGTTTTTTGCTGGCGTTGCCCATTATTTTTGGCGCCGGCATGCTGCAATTAAAACACGCACTCGCTGCGGGACTCAGCGGCAGCGATACCACATTGCTGGCTGTCGGGTTTCTTGCCGCAGCAATTAGCGGATACGCAGCCATTCACTACTTTTTGCAGTACGTACGGCGGCATAACCTGTACATTTTCGCGGCTTATGTCTGGGTGTTCGGGCTGTTGGCTCTGGCAATGACGTTTTTCAAATGAGCCGAAGTTTGTGGCGCCAAAAATTGGCGCGTTTAAAATCAAGCCTGTGGGTTGTTTATCTGGCATATCGCCACCCGAAAACACCCCGTTTGGCCCGTGTCGTCGCAATGGTTGCAATAATGTATGCGGCGAGTCCTATTGATTTGATACCTGATTTCATCCCGGTATTGGGCCACATTGACGATATATTTTTGGTTCCGGCACTGATATGGATAGCCGTAAAACTCATCCCACCTGAAATTTGGCGAGAATGTCAAACGGAAGCGGAAAAAAGTCCCCCGGATTTTTCTGACATCCATTATACCATTGTTCCCGTGATAGTTTTTTGGGTGCTGGTGATAGCATTCGGTGCAATTGTATTTTATCGAATTTGGCAATGATTTCTTCATTTT
>JANTHQ010000357.1 GCA_024762375.1 Anaerolineaceae bacterium | reverse complement strand
CACTTTTTGGGTCAGACCGTTTTTAAAAGTATGACCGAACTCGGTTTCGGCGAGGGCTTTTTCGACGGCTTCCGGTTCCAACCCCAGATACCCGGCGTAATTTTTGATGAAACCGCGCGCCATCGGCAGCGACGGGAAAGCATCGAACGTTTCGTTTTCTATCGCCTCAATAAATTTCGATTTGATTTTTAAATCGGTTTCAACCTGTTCCACCGATAGATTTTTCTGCTCTCTGGCTTCTTTAAACAGATTTCCAAAATTTCCCAACAGACGTCTCCTTAAAATCACGTAGTCTTCTATGATAGTCTGAGACCCGCAAAAGTCAAGTTTGCTGCCCAACGCGAAACCGTCATTTAGGCTACAATTTCGCCATGAAACAGAAAACTAAACATAACAATTGTTTTCCAAAAGCCCTGTTTTCTGCTACACTATGGGTATGAGTGAAAGAGATCCCTCGCCATCCGATTCGGTGCGCCGAGACGTGCTGGAACGGGCGGCTCGCACCATGTTAATCATCACCACCATCACCACAGTTTTGCTGGTGTCTGTCGTTGGCTGGCGGGTAGCCACTGCGAACAGCGAGCCGGCTCGTGCCGCCGTTCAACCGGCCACACCGTCGCCGTTGCCATCGCCATCGCCCACCCACGACCCATCGAGATTGCTGGTGGGGATTGTCGCCGGGCACAGCGGGTCAGATTCCGGGGCGGTGTGCCCCGACGGTTTGACGGAAGCAAGCATCAATTTGACGGTGGCGCAGATGGTCATTGACGATTTGCGCCGCGATGGGGTGGATGCCATCCTGTTACAGGAATTCGACCCGCGATTGCGCGGATTGAAGGCAGATGCGCTGGTCAGCGTTCATGCCGACAGTTGCAATATTCCCGGTGCGACGGGCTTTAAAGTGGCGCGCGTTACCGACAGCGCCATTCCACAGGCAGAAGATTCGCTGGTGCAGTGTATCATTCAAGCCTATAGCGACGAGACCGGTTTGCCGCTGCATCCCGCCAGCGTTACCGATGATATGACGCAGTATCACGCCTTTTACGAAGTTGCCCCCACCACCCCCGGCGCCATCATCGAAACCGGTTTTATGTTGGATGACCGTAATCTGCTGGGAAAACATCCGCAGACGGTGGCTCGGGGTATTGAGCGGGGTATTCAATGTTTTTTGAAAGGAGCATCCGGTGAATAAAAAAACGCTTTTGCGCGATATGCAGATTCATTGGCAGCGATTGGTTTCGGCGGTAGAAGGGGTACCTCACGACCGATTGGAACACGCAATTCTCGCCGACGGGCGAAGTATCAAAGCGGCTTGTGCCGTGCTGACGGCATGGGATGGCGAAACCATGCGCCGCATTCGGTTTGCCACCGGCGAGCGCACCGAACCGCCCCACGACCCGCTCGACGACGACTATTGGCATGCGTGGGCCGACCGGCAAATTGAGGTAAAAAGTGTGATGCCCGTGCGCGGGGTGATGATTGATATGATTGGCACGCGCCGCCGGCTGCTGGAACTGATTGAATCGCTGGACGAATCGCAGTTTGAACGCTGGCTCGCCACCGACCCGCACGCCGGCGCAAGCCGGTTCGCCGAAACGGCAACACTGGTGGAACAGTGGCGCGAAACGTGGAACACCACACAACCGTCGGCAGGGAAAAAACTGCTCGGTGGGTTGAAAAAATTGCTCGGCGGCGACTGAAATTTGTTTTCAAATTTGCATAATGGGCAACGGTTGGCATAATTACTTTCGGGCATGATGAACGAATATCAAGCCCGTTCATTGTATATTCAAACCAAAAACTGTACAGTCAAAGGAGATTTGTAACCATGGCCAAAGAACGTGTCATCATTATGGGCGCTGCCGGGCGCGATTTTCACAATTTTAACACGGTGTTCCGCGATAATCCGGATTATGAAGTGGTGGCATTCACCGCCACCCAAATTCCGAATATCGAAGGGCGGACATACCCCACCGAATTGGCGGGCAGCCTGTACCCCAACGGCATTCCCATTTACGCCGAATCGGAATTGACACGCCTGATAAAAGAATTTGATGTGACGCAGGTGATATTCAGTTACTCGGATGTGCCGTACAATTATGTGATGCGCAAAAGCGCCGAAGTGATGGCTGCGGGCGCGGACTTCCGGCTGCTGGGGCGCGATGAAACCCTGCTCAAAAGCAGCAAGCCTGTCATTTCCATTTGCGCGGTGCGCACCGGCTGTGGCAAAAGCCAAACCACCCGCGCCGTCTCGAACATCTTAAAAGGCATGGGGAAAAAAGTCGCTGCCGTGCGGCATCCCATGCCGTACGGCAATTTGGTGGCGCAAGCGGTACAGCGGTTCGCCGATTTGGATGATATGGACGAATATGAATGTACCATCGAAGAACGCGAAGAATACGAGCCGCACATCGTCAACGGCACAATTGTGTATGCCGGGGTAGATTATGAAAAAATCCTGCGCCGCGCCGAAGCCGAAGTGGATGTGGTGCTGTGGGATGGCGGTAATAACGATTTGCCATTCTTCAAACCCGATTTGCACATTGTGGTGGTTGACCCCCACCGTCCCGGGCACGAAATCAGTTACTTCCCCGGCGAGGCCAATCTGAGAATGGCGGATGTGGTGGTCGTTAACAAGATGGGCACGGCAACTCAAGAGGGCATCGAAACCGTGCTGAAAAATGTCGCCGAACTGGTGCCGAATGCCACCGTCATCAAAGCCAATTCGCCCGTTTCAGTGGCAGACCCCGATGCTATCAAAGGCAAGCGGGTGCTGGTGGTGGAAGATGGCCCCACGCTGACCCACGGCGAAATGGCGTATGGTGCGGGGGTGGTCGCCGCGAAAAAATTCGGGGCGGCAGAATTGGTTGACCCGCGCCCGTATGCGGTCGGTTCCATCAAAGCCACGTTTGAAAAATATACCACCACCGGCACAGTGCTCCCCGCGATGGGGTATGGCGATGCGCAGATGAAAGAGCTGGAAGAAACCATCAACGCCACCGATTGCGATTTGGTGGTTATCGCCACGCCGATAGATTTGGGGCGGCTGCTGAAATTGGAAAAACCGAGCGTACGCGTGACATACGACTTGGAGGAAATCGGCGAGCCGCAACTGGAAAAAGTTATCGCCGCAGCATTGAAATAATCGGACGGCCAACAAAAAAGGGACAGCACATGCTGTCCCTTTTTTTATGATGATGGCGTGTGGCGGTGATACTCCGACAGCCATTTAATGAACCGCTCTTCTTCTGCGTCGCGCTCTTTTTGAGCCTTGTCTTCGCGATATTGCACCCAGTA
>JANTHQ010000356.1 GCA_024762375.1 Anaerolineaceae bacterium | reverse complement strand
CCGCCCAATGGCTGTAAAATGGCACGGGTGGTATATTGCCGAATCAGCGGCCGGAGTTTATCGGCCATGCGGAGCGACGGCAGGGTGTCGGTGGGCAGATGCAACAGCATCACACGCTGCGCCCGCTGCAAATCCAGTCCCAGCCGGTTGGCTTTATCTGCCAGCGCCAGCGAGTGCGGTTCGTCGCTGAGCAACTGCGAGATGACATCCGCTTGCAAGCGTGCTTCGGTTTGGCGAATGGCATCTTCTTTCAGCATAATCAGCGCCGCGACAATCGCGGCCCGTTCGATGGTCATCGTGTCGGATTCGTCCAGCGGTTCATCGGTGGCGATGAGCCACAGATAGCCATACACCTTCCGTTCAACCACAATTGGGGTCACGATGCGCTCTTTGGTCATACCATGTTCAGGAAATGCCCGGACTTTGGTCGGTTTTAAACTTTGGTTCAGCCGGTCCAGAATGCCCTGTTCACGCACAAAGGTGCGAATAAATTCGGGCGTGCCGCCGTGCTGAATACTCTGCTGGCGAGCGGGGTCAACTTCGCCAAATTCGGCGGACGCCAGCACATTCAATTCCGGGTCTTCAATTGTCACCGAGCGGTTGACCAATTGTGCCAATGCCTTCGCCAAATCTTGCAGTCCGCCACCTTCCAGCACAATTTGCACCAGTGTTTGGTGGATATGGTCGGAGCGTTTGAGCATGGCATACTGCTGGCTGACAAGTTGCTCGTGTATGATGCGGGTGATGTCGATGAAACGGACTTCAGCAGGCACGGTGATGATGGGGAAATCATGGCGGTTGGCTGCATCAATCATCGGACGGGGGATTTTCTGCAAAAAATTCCCCCCCACCGAAACGATGATACCGCTCAATCCGGCTTGTGCCATTTCGGTGATGAATTTTTTCTGCGTGGCAGCATCGGCGGGAATGGCTTGCCCGGTGGTGATGATGAGTTGAGGGCCCTCTCCCACCACCGAAACGACATCGGGCAAATCCACAATGTGCGACCATTCCACGACATGAGACAATCCGTTTTCCCCCGCGACAATTTCTGCGGTGGAAAATATGGGGTTATTGAGCAAGTCTTGTAGTGTAAACATAGGTTTTTTTGTGCATACCTTACAAATTTCTTGCTAGTATATTATGAATTTGTCTTTTTGGCAACGCTCTGATAGAGTTTATGGTGAATGTGAGGGCAGCCCAAAGTTGCAGGATAGCAGGGTTGCAATCTGCATCCATTATTCGCTTTTCGTTATTCATTCTTCACTAAAAAGGAGTTTTCAATGCCAAAATTGGGCGCACATATGTCCATCGCCGGGGGGGTGGATAAAGCCTTCGACCAAGCCGAAAAAACCGGCTGCGATGCCATGCAAATTTTCACCAAAAATAACAACCGCTGGAAAGGGCGAGACCTGCGCCCCAATGAAATTGAGCGATTCCACCGCCGCCAAGCCGAAACAGGCATCGCGCCGGTGGTGACCCATGCCAGCTACCTGCTCAATCTCGGCACACCGGATGATGCGCTGTGGGAAAAATCCACCAACGGGCTGATTGACGAACTGGAGCGCTGCGAAGTGCTGGGCATTCCGTATTTGGTTTTGCATCCGGGCGCACACGTCAAAAGCGGAGTCGAAGCGGGGCTGGCGCGAGTTTCGGCGGCGCTGGATAATGTCCACCGTGCCCTGCCCCACCACAAAGTGAAAGTCGCGCTGGAAATCACCGCCGGTCAGGGCACAACGCTGGGGCGCACGTTCGAGGAATTGGCAGCCATCATCGCCGCCACCGAACAGCCGGAGCGGCTGGTGGTCTGTTTCGATACCTGCCACGCGCTGGCGGCGGGGTACGATTTCCGCACCGAAGCCGGCTATCGCCAAATGTGGGACAATTTTGCGGAAACGCTGGGGCTGGAAAAACTGGCGGTATTCCACATGAACGATTCAAAAAACGATTTGGGCACCCACAAAGACCGGCACACCCACATCGGCGAAGGGTTCATCGGGCTGGAGCCGTTCGGCTTCTTTTTGAATGACCCCCGTTTCGCCGATTTGCCGTTTTTGCTGGAAACGCCGCAGGACGTGAAAATCGAATCCGACCGCGAAAATTTGGCAAAACTCCGCAGCCTGATTCGGGATTAGGGTCTGTTGACGTCTGCCGATTTCTCACCCTGAGTAGCCCGCAGGGCGTATCGAAGGGTAGAATTCGGCGGGATAAACGCCCTTCGATACGCGATTTGCTCCGCAAGTCGCTACTCAGGATGCGTTTATCCCGGCAAACAATGAAACGCCAACACACCCTAAAGAATGGAGATTCATCCCAACCGCCAATCAACCAATCCCCATTTCATGCCAGCATACTGAGATATTTTTCCCCCCCATCGGGGAAGAGCACCACAATCACGCCTTCGTCCAACCGGCGAGCATACTGCACCGCCGCCCACATCGCCGCACCGGCAGACATGCCCACAAAAAAGCCTTCTTCCTGCGCCAACCGTCGCGCCATTTCGACTGCATTTTCCGGGCGGGCGTGCAGCACGGCATCGGGAAAAGACGGGTCGTAAATTTTGGGCATGATGGACGATTCCATGTGTTTCAGTCCGGCAATTTTTGCCATTTCATCTTCCGGTTCCACCGCCAAAATTTTTATATCGGGATTAAATTCCCGCAATCGCCGCCCGGTGCCCATCAGCGTGCCGCTGGTGCCGATGCCCGCCACAAAATGGGTGATGGCGCCGCCGGTTTGCTGCCATAATTCCACGCCGGTGGTACGATAGTGCGCCTGCCAGTTGGCGGGATTGTTATACTGGTCGGGGCGATAATAGCGGTCGGGATACGCCGCCAGCAGTCGTTCCGCCTCGGCGATTGCGCCGTCAATCCCATCCATTTTATCGGTCAGAATGATTTCCGCGCCATACGCCCGCAAAATGCCCTTTCGCTCCGGGCTGACACTTTCCGGCATCACCAGTGTCACCGAATACCCCTTCGACACACCAATCATCGCCAAGCCAATGCCGGTATTGCCCGATGTGGCTTCCAGAATGGTTTTTCCGGGTGCGAGCAACCCTCGCGCTTCTGCATCCTCAATCATCGACAGTGCCGGGCGGTCTTTCACCGAGCCACCGGGATTGAACCACTCCGCTTTGCCGAACATCACCACGTTGGGCGAAATACCTTCGGCGGCGAGAATGCGGTGCATCGGCAGCAGCGGGGTATTGCCGATATTTTCCAGCAGTTTGCCGGGGCGCGGCGCGTTTCTCCGGTTCGATTTTGTTTTTGTTTTTACCATAACCATTATTTTTTCC
>JANTHQ010000355.1 GCA_024762375.1 Anaerolineaceae bacterium | reverse complement strand
CAGCAATTGTCCACTGCGCCACCATCCGCCAGCGCCGAAGCGCCGCCGCCAGCAGCGCGCCGAACCCCAGCACAATCAGCGGATACAGCGGCAATATCACCTGAAACCAATTTCCAAACCGGTAGGCGGTGGTGAAAAAGAGATAAATCACCAGCGTACCGAAAAAGAAAATCGCCTTCCGTTTGCCCAGCAGCAGCCAGCCCGCCAGCCCGCCGAGCAGCACCAGCCATGTCAATTCCTGCCACACCAGCGCGGGATATTCTGCGGTGATGAGATGGTGCAGCGTCAACCCCGGCGCAAGTTCATCGCGCCCCTGCTGGGTGCTGACAAATTGCCAAAACCACTGCGCTGTCGAAGCCCATTCGCCCGCGCCGCGCCATTCGGGGTGCTGCGCCCCGCGAATATACACGAATGCGTAACTTGCCACCGGCAGCAATCCGGCAGCAACTGTTTGCAGAATCAGTTTCGGGCGGCGAAAAATGTCGGGACGGCGGGTGAAAATCAGATAGAGCAGCGGCGGCAGAATGAAAAGGGTGGTCAGCATGTTCGCCAGCATGGTGCCGCTGATGAACGCCATCGCCAGCAGACGGCGGTCGGTGGGCGAATCTTCCCATTCAAATGCGAACCAAACCAGCAGCAGCGTTTGAAAAATCGCAGAAGAATACTGCTCGGTGGTGACGCTGTAATACCAGAAAAAATAGGTTACGGCATAAAACAGGGTCAGCCCCGCCGCCAGCCATGCCGAACCGGCAACATCTTTTCGGCGGAGCAGCCGGTACAGCACCCACAGCGACGCCAGCCCCCACAGGGTGGAATAGAGCGACAGCACCTGAATCGGATTGAATAGCCAGCCCAGCAGCGGGCGCGCCGTGTGAAACCACACCCAGCCGAGCATGACATACAGCGGATATCCGGGCGCATTGCTGAACCGCCCCTGTACCTGCGCATATTGGTGGGTAATCAGGTCGCCACCGGTGAGTTCATCGGGGCGCAAACCGTGGTCAAGCGTGAGCAGATACAGCACGCCGGCAGCGGCAATCAACAGCAGCGGAATTTTATGGGTTTTCAAAAAGCGGGCAATCGCCATAAAGCCATCCAATTGCATTTTCAGTATTGTATGCCATGCCCTGCCCTCTCGCAAAACGGCAAAAAAAATCGGGGCTTGACACCATCATCATCATGCACTATAATTTACTAAACGTTCAGTAAGTTTTTTGGGGAGATAACATGGCCCGCAAAGCAAAAGTTTCGCTCAACCATAAAATTCTGGAACAAGCCGGAATGTTGTTTCAAAAACAGGGGTACACGGCGACCACCATCAAACAGATTGCCGCCGCCGCCGGTTGCACCAATGCCGCGTTGTATTACCATTTTGCGGGCGGCAAAGAGCAAATTCTGCACGAAGTAATTCGCAGCATGGTGGGCGAAAATATCGACTTTGTGGCCGCCGAAATTCCCGCCGAAAATCTCGAAGAACTTTTGCGCGGGTTGAGCGAACGAATTGGCGTGGTTTTGCCGCGCATTGCGGATCGCATTAATTGGCTGCTACTGCAATATCCGGCACTGCCGGAAACGGAACAGACGTTTATTCGGCGGCGGTTGCGGCAAATTCATGATATTTTTGAAACGCATATCCGCCGATTTGTGCCTGACGACACCACCGCCGACCGGCTGGCGTGGGTTGTGTACAGCGCGTTTATCGGCTATCAGCAAATTTTTGGCAATATGGATATGCAACACGCCGTCGATTTTCCGCGCGAAGCATACGGCGCATTCCTGGCCAGTGTGTTGAAGCCGCCAACAAATTTGTAGGGGCGGCTCGCGAGCCGCCCCTACCCGCAAATCGTTAAAAAGGAAAAACCTGTGCTACCGGTCTTGATTCAATCTCTCATACTCGCCGCCAGCGGACTGCTGTCCATCGGCTCCATCACGCTGGTGATTCTGCTGCTCATTTCCGACCGCGGCTGGAAAAACGGGCTGGGTTACGCGCTCGGATACACCACAGCATACACCGTCATCGGCATGGGAACCGTGCTGGCAGGTTATCGCGCCACCGGTGGCGGCCCCGCAAAGCCGAGTCTCGTTTTTCCGGTGGTGATGGTCGCGCTGGGCGGATTGCTCCTCTGGTTGGCGATTCGCAATTGGCGCAAACCGCCATCCGATGAAAAGAAACCGAATCGCTTTTTTGCCATTGTGGATACCATCACCCCGCTGAAAGCATTCGGGTTTGGCGCGCTGGTGACGGTCATCAACTTCAAAAATCTGGCGCTGTATCTGTCCGCCGTGTCGGTGATCATCCTCAGCAGCCTGCCCTTGCCGCAAAAACTGACCATCGCTGCGCTGGTGGCGCTGGTTTTCTGCCTGTCGGTAATTATCCCCGTGCTGGTGTATCTTTCCGCGCCCCGTCGTGCCGCCGAAACGCTGGGCGCGTTCAAATTTTTTCTGGAACGGCACAGCCGAGCCATCGGCATTTGGCTGCCGCTCATTTTCGGCATAATCTTAATTATGAAAGGACTTTCAGAAATCGTATGACCACAAATCCACTCGTTCTCCCATTTTCAAAAATTCGTGCCACCGATTTGCCGCTGGTTGGCGGCAAAGGCGCAAATCTCGGCGAAATGACCGCCGCCGGTTTTCCCATTCCCCCCGGATTTTGCCTGACGACCGCCGCGTTTGAGCAATTTATGGACGCGTGCCCGGAGGCAGACAATCTGTATGAAAAAATGGACACGCTGGCCGCCGATGATGTCGATGGCGTGCGCGTGCTCGGCGAGCATGTGCGCCAAACCCTGCTATCCGTGCCGATTCCGGAACCGGTGGCCGCCGCCGTCCGCGAGCAGTGGCAATCGCTGAACCCCGATGCCGCTTATGCCGTCCGCTCCAGCGCCACCGCCGAAGATTTGCCCGACGCGTCCTTTGCCGGGCAGCAGGACACGTATCTGAACATCATCGGCGAGGACGAATTGTTAGACGCGGTGCGCCGCTGCTGGGTATCGCTGTTCACCGACCGCGCCATTTTATACCGCGCGCAGAATGATTTTCCGCACCGCGACGTGAAGTTGTCGGTGGTGGTGCAGCAAATGGTCATGTCCGAAAAATCGGGCATTCTGTTTACCGCCGACCCCGTGACGGGCCACCGGCACACCGTTTCGATTGACGCCAGTTTCGGGCTGGGCGAAGCGCTGGTCAGCGGAATTGTCTCGCCCGATTTATACAAAGTCGATAAACGCAATCTGCAGGTGGTTGAGTGTATTGTTGCCGAAAAGCAAGTTGCCATTTTCCCCGAAAAGGATGGTGGCACACGGCAGG
>JANTHQ010000354.1 GCA_024762375.1 Anaerolineaceae bacterium | reverse complement strand
AGTTTCGCCCGGTTTGAGTTGCATGATTTTATTGAAAAGCCGTACCATCCCCTGCTGCGACAGGGTGAAACCGAGCATCACGCCGAGCGCATACAGCGGCAGCATCCGGATTTCGTTGGCGTGAAAAACGATGATGATGATGGATGCCAGCGTCGCTAGCGTGATGATTCCGGCATTATAAACCAGCCGGTCGCCGCGGTTCTGCATCCAGCGGGGCATAAACCCGTCGTGCGCCAAAAATGAACTGACGCGCGGAAAATCCTGAAAACCGGTGTTCGCTGCCAAAATCAGAATCATCATCGTGAAGAACTGTACCCAGCCGTAAATGAAGGTTCCGCCGGGCAAGCCGTTGGTGACAGAGCGGGTCATTTGCGACAGGATACTTTCCGCTTCGTATGGCATCAGATGCAGGTGAGTTGCCAAAAAAGTGATGCCGACAAAGAGGGTCATGGCGATTGTACCCATGGCGACCATCGTTTGTGCAGCGTTTTTCGCCTCCGGTGGTTTGAAGGCTTGCACGCCATCGCTGATGGCTTCGATGCCGGTGAGTGCGGTACAACCGGCGGCAAAGGCACGGGTGAGCAGCCAAATATACAAAAAGCCGACGGCGGCGCTGTCCATACCGGCGAAAGACGGCAGCGGATGTTGAATCGGCACGGGAGGCGGTGCGCCAAATACACCGAACAACCGCACCAGCCCGATGATAACCGTGACCAGCACGCCGAGCACGAAAGCGTATGTCGGCACGGCGAAAATGGTGCCGCTTTCGCGCACGCCGCGCAGGTTAACCCATGTGAGAATCAGTACCGCCAGCAGCGCCAGTTCCATACTGTATGGGAAAAGTTGGGGCAGGGCGGAGGTAATCGCACGCACCCCCGCCGAAACGGACACCGAGACGGTCAGAATATAATCAATCAGCAGTGCTGCCGCCGCAAACAGCGATGGCAGCGTGCCGAGATTATCTTTGGTGACCATATACGCCCCGCCACCCTTCGGGTAGTGAGTAATGGTTTGGGTGTAACTGAAAACCACCAGCAGCACCAGCGTCATTACACCGAGTGCCAGCGGCAGAGTGAGTTTCAGCGCTGACGAGCCGATGAGAATCAGCACGGTCATGATGGCTTCGGTGGCGTAGGCGTTACTGCTGATGGGGTCGGAGGCAAAAACTGCCAGCGCGCGGACCTTGTCGAGCCGCTCGTGCATTTCTGCGCGGGTGGGGAAAGGTTCGCCAAAGAGGATGCGCTTGATACGTTTGTATGAAATGCTCATTACAGCTCCTTTTATGGCGAAATTGGCGGGAATTTTTTCCCACAAACCCCAATTATAGCCTTTATGAGCATTCCATCAAAAAATGGGCAAGTTTGCGAATGGGCGAATGACCAATCTCCAATCAATCGGCTTTCACCCGCCGGTAAATGACCGTGCGCTCGTTGCGATAGACCACTTCCATTTCGCCCGATTGCACCAGCGCATCGAACCGCGCCTGCGATTGCTCGCCGTACAGTGTGCGCTCAATCTGCCCGAAATAGACATACTCAATGCCGAGTTCGTCCATCAAATCGAGCGTCCGTCCGGGGTCGGTGGCGAACCAAAATTGGTTGACCAGCCCGTCGCGCTGACCCAACTCCTGCGGAAAATGCTGCTCGCTTTGGTGCAGCCCGCCCAGCACCGACGGCAGTCCGGTGTATGCCGCCACCCGCATGCCCCACTCGCGGTAATAGCCGATTTTCGCCTCGGCGATGATGGGCGTGCCGTGGATATTTTCCTGCATCCATTTGATGGCATCATAATCGAAATGCAAATCGTATGTGACGTTTTCCCAACTGAACTGCCCGACGGTCATATATGCCATCCCATCGAGCGTGTTGCGCGGCGGTTGCGCGCCGGGAAAACGGTTGTTCAGCCGGGCGCGCGTTCCCAGCACAAAAAAGACCAAACTGCTGAATATCATCACCGCGACCGTTGCCCGCCAAATTGCCCGCCAGCCCCACCGCCATTCCGCCGAACGTTCCCACAGCACGGGCAGCGTCACCGCCGCTGCGATGCCGAACAGCGTCCACACCTGAATGAAAAATTTAAAATAGGTGTTCATGCGATAATAATCGCCGCCGCCGAGAAAATCGCGCAGGAAGAAAATTTGCACGCCGAGCAGCAGCAGCAATCCGGTGAACATCAGAAGTTCCACAAAGGCTTGCGCGGGGGATGTTTCCTGCCGGAAAAGGAGCAGTGCCGCCACCGCCAGCGCGGGCAGAATCACGGCGATGCTGTCGAACCGGAAAAGCGCCAGCACCGCCGCCGCACCGAACGCCAGCCCCAGTGCGGTCAGCACGTTTTTCGCGGCGGGTGATGGTGATACCCGCGGGCGGGCAATTTCCAGCAGATGGGGCAGCACGTTCCAGCGGCGCAGCCCCAGCGAAACCAATCGCAGCGGCGCGAATCGGGTGCGCGGGCGGCGCAATTCCAGCCAGAGCCATGAAAAAATCACCAGCAGGAAAAATCCCCACAATTTGAAAAACTGGTCGAGCGGGATTTTATCTTTCACCACTCCCAGCCCGACACTCAGGGCGTGATAGTTGGCGAAAAACGGGCGATAGAGAATCATCGCGCCCGCCAGCACCGCCGCCCCGAAAATCACCATGTCGCCTGCCGTGCGCCACAGATTTCGCCCCGCGCGATAGCGGCTCAACCCAAATGCCGCCACCGCCAACCCAAGATAGGTCGGCAAATCCCAGGTGTTGATGATTGCCAGTGCCCCCAAAACGAAAGCAGTGAATAATGAATAGTGAATAATGAATAGTGATGAGTGAGATTGGTAATTGGAGATTGGTAATTGGTTATTTACTGACTGCTGACTGCTGACTGCTGATTGCTCTCCCAAAACGTTGAACTTTGAACTTTGAACCTGAAACTGCCCGAATGACACCGCCAGAAAAAGAACCGTGAACGGTATCCCAATCATATGCGGGTGCAAATCCGCAAAAAGGAAGGACCAGTATGGAAATTCGTTGATAGTGGCGGGGATGACCCGCGACACGTCCCAATAATTGAATTCGCGGATGGGCGTCCCGCCGAGCGCTTTTCCAAACCCGATGATTCCGCGCACCAGCGTTTCCAGCCCGGGGATGGCGCTGGAAAAATTGCTGCCGCTGGCGTCGGCGAGATTGCGCAGAAATTGTCCCATGCCATCCAAATTGCTGAAAAAGACCACCACCAGCACTGCCAGCAATCCGATTGCGATGGCGCGAAGTTCCCCTCCCTTGAGGGAGGGGTTAGGGGAGGATGGAGATTTCACCCCCTCCCTGACCCTCTGGTGAAAAAACCGCTTCGCGCC
>JANTHQ010000353.1 GCA_024762375.1 Anaerolineaceae bacterium | reverse complement strand
GAAATCTATGGATTCCCGCCTTCGCGGGAATGACATTCCGAGAAACAATAACAGCGACAGTGGTTGTATGAGTTTCAAATGGTTTCTCTATCAGTTCGGGGATAAATTTTTCAGTCCACAGATAACACAGATGAACGCAGATATTCACAGAAAAACAGAAAATCAGTGTTTATCTGTACCCGCCGGGCATAATAATGTAAATCTGTGGACTATTTTTATTTCGTTTGAACGTTGTTTCGCTTATTCCGAATTCAAAAGGCAAGAATTATGACCGATTGGTATTCATTTTCCCGATATTTGACCGCGAAACGCACGGTGGATGACCGCGCGCTGAATCGGCGCGTGTGGCAAACCCTGCGCGACAATCTGCCGCGCCGAAACCCGCTGCGCGTGCTGGAAATCGGCGGCGGGATTGGCACGATGGTCGAGCGGGTCGCCGCGTGGGGGCTCACCGAATCGGCGATTGAATATACCCTGCTGGATGTCGAACCGGAAAACATCGCCGCGGCGAAAGCACGGTTATCCCCGCCGCCGCCCCATTTTCAGATGGCATTCGTCACGGGTGATTTGCTCGCCTTCGCCGAAAAGCAACCCGTGTCTGCCCGGTGGGATGTGCTGATTGCGCACGCGGTGCTCGATTTGGTGGATGTGCGGCGGGCAATTCCGCCGCTGCTGTCGCTACTGAAACCGGATGGCGTCTTTTATTTCACGCTGAATTTTGACGGCGTGACCATTTTCGAGCCGGAAATTGACGCGGCATTTGAATCGCTGTTGATGGAACGCTATCACCGCACGATGGACCAGCGGGTGATTGCGGGCAAACGCGCGGGCGAAAGCCGGATGGGGCGGCGACTGCTGTCGCTGCTGCCGCAACTCGGTGGGGAAATTTTGGCGGCGGGCGCGTCCGATTGGGTGGTTTTTTCCGGCAAAAACGGCTACCCCGCCGATGAAGCGTATTTTTTGCACTTCATCATCGAAACTGTGCGCGGTGCGCTGGAAAACGACGCGGCGGTGGACAGTGAAAAACTTTCGGCGTGGGCAGCAACACGGCACGCGCAAATCGAGGATGGGACGCTAATTTACATCGCCCATCAATTGGATATTGTCGGAAAACGAGATTTTTAAATGACCACAACAACCGTTCCGCAAACAACCAAATCCGCGCCCCGCTTGCGCAGGTTGATTCGCACACTTGCCCCGCAACGCCACCCAAATGTGTGGCTGTGGGTGATTTTTTTCGGGCTGAATGCCGTGCTTTTTCTGCCCGCATATCTGTTCAACCGCGCCGACACCACCTTTTTCCCACCGCTTGCCGTGCTTTTTCGCCCGCGTGAAAACGCTGACATTTTCCGCCTCAGCGCCGAATGGACGCTCATCGCCGCGCTGTGGGTCAATATCGGGTGGTTGCGGCAATCGTGGCGGCGAAAGTTTTTCGGCGGGGTATTTGGCGCACTCTATTTTCTGATACTGCTGTATCACATTTACGAAAACGCCATCAGTACATATTATCACACTCGCCCCAATTTTTATGACGATTGGCTGTTCGTCCGCAGTGGGCTCGGATTTTTGCTTGACGGATTGCGTATGCCGTGGTGGTATTTTGCCATCGGCGGGCTCGCTGGCGTGGGGGTGGTGTGGGCGCTGGCGAAAACGGTGCGCCTCTTTTTTTCGCTACCCGGCGCTAAAATCAGCCGTTGGTCGGCGCTGGGGTTGTTCGGAATGGTTTGGCTGGTGGCACTTTTGGGCGTGCGGCAATCGTGGCAGATGGCAACCCCGGACGCGGCAGCGAGCAGTTTTTCTGCGAAATTGGCGGAGAATGTACGCGGTGTGGCGGAATCGGCAAAAGATGTGGCGTATGTCACGCAATTCGACCCGAACACCGTTTACGATTATGGCGCATACCGGCTGCGGGAAACGCCGAATATTTACCTGATTTTTGTGGAATCGTATGGCCGCGTGCTGTATGACAGCCCGTATTTGAGCGGCAAATATCTGCCACACATTGAAGCGATGGAAAATACCCTGCGCAAGCACGGCTGGCACGCCGCTTCGGCGTTGAGCGTGTCACCGACGTTCGGCGGCGGGTCGTGGATGGCATATACTTCGGCGCAGTATGGCATTCGCATCCAAAAACAGCCGCAGTATCTCGCCCTGCGCGAAAAATATCAATCCGAGCCATACCCGTCGCTGGGGAAATATTTACAGCAACAGGGCTATGAATTTGTGTGGGTCACGCCCATCGCCCGAAAATTGGCGGAGGAAGACGCGCAAAAGAACGACCGTTTCTATCGCCCCGACCGCTGGTTGCTTTTTGCCGATATGGCGTATCACGGCCCGATGTACGGCTGGGGGCCATCGCCGCCCGACCAGTTTACGCTGGGGTTTGCGCAAGATTTTGCCGCGAAAAACGTGCAAAAGCCGCTTTTTCTGTTTTATCTGACGCAAAATTCGCATTACCCGTGGGCGCCACTGCCGCCGCTGGTTTCAAATTGGCAAGATTTGAATGTCAGCACCATCGAAAGTCCACCCGCGCAGAAAAAATCGCTGCCGTATTATGACCATCTGAAAAATTACGGCGCAGCAATTGATTATACGCTCGCCACGTTGACCGATTTCATCGTGAACACCCCCGATGAGCGGACGATTTTCGTGCTGGTGGGCGACCATCAGCCGCCAATTGTGGCGCGCAAACGGGCGGGATATGATACCCCGGTGCACATCATCAGCAAAGACGCCGATTTTGTGGCGCAATTTTCGCAATATGGGTTTGAAACGGGGTTGGAATTGACCGATATGACTCCCAAAATGCACCACGAGTGGCTGTATGGGCTGCTCGTCCGCACGTTGAATGCCCGTTACGGCGAAAATCCCGACCATTTGCCCCCATCCCTCATGCAGCAGATGCAAAATCCGTAACAAGCATGCAATTTTGGGTTTTTCTGCTATAATAACCTGAATTCGGAGTTTTTCTCGAAAAGAGAAATTGTGGTTATTTCGTGAAGATTTTTGGTATGTCATTCCCGCCTGTGCCCTGCGGGTGCGAAGGCGGGAATCCACAGTTTTTCGCTGTGGATTCCGGACAATTCACTGCGCGAATTTTCGGAATGACAGAAACTCCGAACTGAGGTTATAATATCTTCTCATATTCAGCGGTATCGAAAAAATACTATTTCTACACAAAATTTACAATCCTTGACCGTTGTTGAAAGGTGCAAATGATATGGATTTTACATTGGGGCTCGTAATTGGGGTCATTGTCGGGTTGCTGGCAAGTTGGGTTGTTCAGCCGCTTGCCGGGTTTCGACGTTCTGGAGGCGATATCGCCGGGTTGAACGACACTCTGGC
>JANTHQ010000352.1 GCA_024762375.1 Anaerolineaceae bacterium | reverse complement strand
TCGCTGCTGGTCAATCGCAATCAGCACATATTGCGTCACCTGATTGATGAAACTGAACGGCAGGAACCAAATCAGCAATTGCAGGGCAATCATCGAATGGGGCAGGTATTCATTTCCGCCCAAAATGAGAATCAATTCGCGGGCGATGAACGGCGTGCCGACCGCCAGTGGAATCGCCAGCATTTCCAGCAGCCGCAGCGAAAGAATGTACGCCCGCACCAGCGAATCGCGCGAGTCGCTGGCGTAACGGCTCATCAGCGGGAAAATCGCCAGCGTGAAATACTGCGGAATGATGTTGATTCCGTCAATATATTTGTACGCGGCATTGTAATAGCCCACCGTTTCATCGCCGCGAAACGATTTCAGCACGAAAATATCAATACGGAAAAAGACGGTGGACAGCAGATGGTTGACCATCAGCGGCAAACTTTCCGACATCATCTGCCGCTGGAGTCCGGAATCACGTTCAAAAGTGGGATGGAAAATTTTCCGCCAGAAAATCGCACCGAGCACCAGCACCGACACCAGATTCCCAATCATCGAAACACCCGCCAGCCCGATAATCCCCCAGCCGAGCAGCAGCGCCAGCGCGCCGAGCGACACCCGCGTCACGGCGGTGATGGTCGAAATGAAGGCGGGATATTCCGCCTGCTCATACGCATAAAACAGCGCGGTCAGCGCGTCGGCGATATTGCTGAGGAACATCCCCAGCACGAACAGCGCCACCGTCCAAATCACGTCCACCGTCAAATTGCCGGTGATAAAATAGAGCGCCAGCACCCCGCCAATGAGCGGCACGGCGATGAGCCACAGCACGGCGCGCAACTGCACCACATTGCTCAAATACCGATTGCCATCCGCGCGATTGCGGGCGACATCGCGGGTGAGCAGCGTGCCCAGCCCGAAGCGGGTCAGAATTTCGAACAGCACAATCAGCGACACGGCGAAGGCGTATTTTCCCACCCCCTCCGGCGCGAGAATGCGCAACATCAGCAGGGCAAAGGCGAAATCAATCACCCGGTTCAGCAGTGCCAGTACCATCGGCGCGATGGAATTTTTCGCCACCCGCCGCACCGTATTGCCCTCGATTTCTTCCCGATAGGTTTTGCCCCACGCCCACGCCATCGCCAGCACAAACAGAATCACCAGCGCCAAAAACGTGACATACAGTCCCAGTTTGAAACTCATCGGTGTGTATTTAAACTGCACCGTCCAACTGCCTTCGGGCAGATAAACCGCGCGGAACGCCCCATCAGCACGGTGGATGGTCACTTCGGTTTCGGTTGTGCCCCCCTGCGGCGTGACATACGCCTTCCAACCGGGGAAATAGCTGTCTGCTAGCACCAACCATCCGGCGGGGTTCGCGCAGGTTTCCACCGTGACGCTGTTGGCGCGATAATCGGTCACCATCACCTGCGAGCGGTCGCGCCCCTGCGTGCGCGGCTCGCCCATTTCGGGGGGCAAATCGTGCCCGGGGCTGATTTGCTCTCCGTCCAGCAGCACCGTTTCGCGGGGATTCAGGCTTTTCAACGCGAAATCCATATCGGGGATATCGGTTTCGGCGCGGGTGACGATGAACGCGCGCGGCAGCGCGTCCGTATTTTCGTAAATTTTGATTTCGCCATCGTAGGCCAGTTGATAGCCCGCGTTCGGGATATCGGCGGTGGTCAGCACATAGCGCACGCCGAGCAAATCTAGCAGCGCGGAATCGAGTTCGGCGTATCCCGGCTCGTACAGCGGCCCAACGCGATTGTACAGCAAATCACCATTCGGCTGGATGGTCTGCATAAATTTGGTGTAATCGCCGCTGATGACGCTGTCATACCCGCGCACATCGAACAGACGATAGCGCATCGCCGTGTTGGCGTTCAGCACTTTATTGCCGCGACCGGTCTGGGTATCGAAACTGGTAATGCGGAAAAGCGGGTCGAAAAGTTGTTTTTCCTGCAACCATTCCACACTCGGCGGGGTGAAATCGAGCAGCGCGGGGTCGCTGGCGGGGTTGAAATCGCCATTTGCCAGCATTAAATCGGCGGCGGTGAAAATGAGCGCGAGAATGAGCCAACGCCGCGGCGCGTGAAACGTGAAACGTGAAACGTGAAACGTGCGGCGGGCATTTTTCACGGAACACGCATCACGTATCACGAGTCCCGTTGCCGCCACCGCCCCGAAAAAGAGGAGCAAATTCCGCCATTCATAGCCGATGAACTGCCGCCCGTCGGCGAAGGCGTTTTGCGCCAGCCCGGAATGTGCCAGCGCCCAATTCCCCGCCGAAATGAACGGCGACGGCACAATCAGCGCGGCGAGCATCGCCAGCACGCCCGCCAATCCGCCCCAGAGAAGCAGGTGGGAAAGTGCGCGGGTGAGCCGATGAGACACTGTCATTCCCGCGAAAGCAGGAATCCATTCTCTGGATTCCGGATATTTGCCTGACGGCAAATTCCGGAATGACATATCTTTCTCACCTGCCCACCGGCTTAAATACGTCGCGCCGAGTCCCGCCAGCACGGCGATACTCAGCGTGAAGGGGTAAATCCAGCGGAAGGGCGAATGCAATTGATTCCAGCCGGGCAGGCCGTAAAACAGCACGGCATACAGCGGCGTGCCAAAAGCGAACAGCAGCGAGAGGATAGCGAGGGTGGCAAACAAAAACGTGGTTTCGGGTTGGGGAATTTCACCCTCTCCCCTGCCCTCTCCCTCAAGGGAGAGGGAGTTGCCCCTCCCCTTGACAGGGGGAGGGGTTGGGGAGGGGGTTAATTTACGTTTCACCGCAAAAAACACCGCCAGACCCGCGAACACGAGCGGCAGAATGCCGGTGTATGCCCCCGCTTCGACGGCGGTTTTCACGTCCCAGCGTGTGCAACCGGCACACAGCGCGTTGAGTTCGCCGTGGGCATTCAGTCCGATGGGCAGCCATTTGCGGGTGAGCAAATCGAAATAATTGTGGTGCGCCGCGTTCCCGAAAAAATTAGGGATGACAAACGAGATGATCCGCCGCGCGGGGAGCGCCCAGCCGCGCACCTGTTCCAGCGACACCGCCCCTTCGCGGAAATTGTGCGTCCCGATTTCCAGAAACGGAATCAACTGCACCGCGCCAATCCCCAGCCCGACCGCCATCATCACCAGCAACCAGCCGCCGAGCCGCAGCGCAAACTTCGGTGTGCGCTGCGCCCGCCAAAGGGCAATCAGCCGCCACAGGGCGTAAAACCCGCTGACCAGCAGTACATAATATGTAATTTCGATGTGCCCCGCCAGCACCTGCACGCCCATCGCCAGCGCGCCCGCCACCACATACGGTATCGGCGAATATCCGGCGCGCCCTTTTTCTTCCTGCTTGCGGATGATGATTTCGAT
>JANTHQ010000351.1 GCA_024762375.1 Anaerolineaceae bacterium | reverse complement strand
GCCGATTATATCGCCGCCAAGTTTAAAGAATATGGGTTGCAGCCCGGTGGTAAAAAATCGACCTATTTTTTCGATGTGAAACGCGATTTTTTCCGGCTGACCCAAACGCCGCAACTGTCATTCAACGGGCAGCCGCTGGTCTATCGCCGCGATTTTGCCGAAATGCCGACCAATCTGTTTAACGGCAGCGACCCGAAAACGGGCGAACTGGTGGTGCTCGGTGCGGGCGAGCAGGTTTTCGCCGGGACATCGTTCACCGGGCAGCAATTTCCGCGCCAAATTGTGAATTTGGATTTTTCGAATGATGCCGTGCTGCTGTTGCGAAACAACGCTTTTTTGCCGAACAGCGAACGGAAAGGCACATTTTATCTCACTGCCGACCCGGAAGTGATTCGCCACCGCGACAGTCTGTCGGCATATAGCCCCAACGCGCCGCGATACGACCCGATGCGCGGCAGTCCGTTCTTTTTGGTGACGGAAGCCGCCGCAGACAAAATGCTGGCTCTCGCAGGTGTATCGGTGGCGGAATTGCGCCGTCAGCAGGAAACACTCGCCCCCGATGATGTGAAAGTGTGGCGCACGGGTATCACCGTCAGCGATTCGCTGGTGGGAGAGGTTCAGCATAAAATTCCGGCGCGGCATGTCATCGGTTATCTGCCCGGCACAGACACAAATCTGGATGACAAACTGATTGTGGTGCTGGCTCAATACGACGGGCTGGGGTTGGATGAAAATGGCGTGCTATATTCCGGCACGAATGAATCTGCCAGCAGTGTGGCGGTGATGCTGGAGATGCTGCGCTCGTGGCACGAAGCGGGCTATCAGCCGAAAAAGACCATCATTTTTGTGGCGTATGTCGGCGAGGGGTTCGATTACGGGCAAGCGCCGCGCCGTGCGCCGGATGTGGAACGGTTCATCAGCGGAAAATTCGGTTTTGCCACCGCATTCACGCCGGAAGCATTTGTTTATTTGAGTGGGCTGGGCGCGGGTTCGGGCAAAAGTTTGATGCTCGGTGCGGGGGGAAATTTACGGCTGGCGCAACTGTTCGAGCGTGCCGCCGAGCAGATGGACGTGAAAACGACTCGCAAAAACGAGGATTTTTCGCTGGACGTGATTTTCGGCGGCACGGCGAATGTTGCCACCAGCGATGCGCCGTCCATTACCCTGAATTGGGCGGGGGCAGAAGACACATTCGGCACACCGGACGATACGCCGGAAGCCATCGACCCGGTCAAAATGGAAAAATCCGGGCGAACCATCTCGCTGGCGCTGCTCATCATGGGGCGGGAAGTGAATTATTGACGATATGAATGCGGATTTTTGGTTGGGGCGGCTCGCGGGTCGCCCCTTTTTATGTATACTTCTCTGCCACGGCGGGGCGGCTGAGCAGCCATGCCGACCACATGGTAAATGCCGACACCGCCAGCAAAATCGCCACCATGCGCACCCACGGTTCACCGACTGCCAGTCGCAGCCATAAATTGTCAATAGCAACTTTTATCCAAAAAAGCCCGCCCGCAACGGTGAGCGCTTGCACGGTCAGCAGCGCCCATCGTTTTTTTATGAGCAACAAAAACGGTATCAGCAGCGAAAGCGCCATCAGTGGCAAATTGGCGAATCGCAAAAAGTGGGCGGCTATCACAATTGCAGATAAAATGAATGGAATAATGCGTCGAAACATAATTGACCTCCGCTGCCAGCATAAACCCGGCGGCGTTTTATGTCTGTGATTTTAGTCGCACAATATCACTTTCGGCAAAAATGTGCTCCACCGAAACGCCCATCGCGGCATACAACTCCGGCGGCACACTGATGTCAGCCAGATAGAGTTCGCCGGTGAGTGTCAGCACCTCCGCGTGCCGGAAGGCAATTTTCGGCAGGGCGAGTGTCATTGTGGCGGTGGCGTGAATGGCGGGCGATTGCACCGCGCCATCCGTGCCGATGCCCGACGGCACATCCAGCGCCAGCACGGGGGCGGGCAGGGCGTTGGCGGCGCGAATCATGTCGGCGGCAATGCCGCGCGGATGGCCCCGCAAACTGTATCCGACGATGCCATCCACCACCAGCGCGGGCGGCTCTGCGGGAGATGGCACGCCAACTGTAATTTTTGCACCCATTCGCTGTAAAATGCCGAGTTGGTGGGCCGGAACACCTCGAAATTCGGCGGGAGATTTTGTGGTCGCAACGTGTACTTTCGCACCCCAATTGAGCAACCGTCGCGCGCAAACCAGCGCGCCGCCGCCATTGCCGCCACTTCCGGCCAGCACCCACACCGATTTTCCGCGCGGGTCGCCATCGAGCAAGCGCATTCGCGCCAGATGTGCCAAGTTTCGCCCCGCGTTTTCCATCATTTGCATCAGTTCGATGCGAAAATCTTCCATCATCGCCCGGTCAACTTCCACCATCTGCGCGGTGGAAAGATGAGGGATGGATTGAAGATCGGTGGTTGGGAATTGATGATTTGTCATTTGATTTGAAACTTTGAACCGGAGACTGATTTTATCCGAATCGCTGTTCCGTCCACGGGTCGGCTTCGTTGTGATAGCCGTAACCTTCCCAGAAGCCGCGCCGGTCGGTGGCGCGCAATTCCAGTTCACGCAGCCATTTGCCGCCTTTCCAAAAATAGGCGGTTTTCCCCTCCGAACGGTCGGCAAATGAGCCGATGACCACTCGCAGCGGATAACCGTGTTCCGGTGCGAGCGGTTCGCCGTTGAAATGGGTCGCCAGCAGCGCGTTGTCAGCCAGCAGCATATCGAGTGAGGTGTTGGTGGTGTAACCGCCTTCGCAGTGCTGAACGGCGAATTTTGCGGCGGGGGTGGGGGTGATGATGCCTTCATCCACCAGCGTTTTCAGCGACACGCCTTCCCACACGGTATCCAATTTCGACCAGCGGGTGACGCAGTGAATATCCATCGTGATGCGGGTGCGGGGCAAGGCGTTGAATTCATCCCATGTCCAGATTTTTTCGGTTTCCACCTCGCCCCAAATGCGAAACGTCCACGTTTCGGGGTCGAAGGGCGGAATGTCTCCCACATGCAGCACCGGAAATTTCTCGGTGAGCGATTGTCCCGGCGGCAAGCGGTTGGCGCGGCGGGCATCTTCTTCATTTTCGCGGCGCGAAAAAAGTTTGTTCAACATAAAAAATACCTCTCAAAAAAGTGTGAGAGGTATTGTAGCGGGTAATTGAAAAAACGTGAAACGTGATTTGGCATTTCACAATCAAAATTTAGTTTTTCACGAATCACGAATCACGAATCACGAATCACGAATCATCGCCCCGTCCAGTTTGCTTTTCGTTTTTCCACGAAGGCGTTCATACCTTCGGTGCGATCTTCGGTGCTGAACAGCAGTTGGA
>JANTHQ010000350.1 GCA_024762375.1 Anaerolineaceae bacterium | reverse complement strand
CTGTGGTCGGCATCGAAAATGGCAATCGGCAGATGGGCAATGTCGGTGCCCGTTGCATTTGCCACCAGCACCAGTTGCATCACCGGAAAGGTGAAAATGAACACGGTCAGCACGGCGTCTCGGCGGTACTGGATGATTTCTTTTATCACGATTTGCCAAATTCGTGCCAGCATCATCCCCTACCCCACCCGTTTTTTGAATGCCGCCACACTGATGGCCAGTGCCACGATGCCGGTTGTCAGCAATGCCAGTGCCGGTTTCAGTAAAAATGCGATACCGGTACCTTTCAGGAAAATACCGCGTGCAATGGCGATATAATGTGTCGCCGGTAACGCCATCGCCGAAAGCCACGAACCCAAATCGGTGCGGTCAATGGGAAACAGCAATCCGGTCACGAAAAAACTCGGCACAAAAAAGACCATCATCACCGTGAAAAGCGCCGTTTGCTGGCTTTTGAGCCAGGTGGATGCCAACAGGCTGAAACCCATCGCCGCAAAATAATACACAAGCGTCAACCCCACCAGCAACCACAGCGACCCCAAAAACGGCACGCGGAACCATGTCACAGCCACCGCCCAACTGAGCAAAACACCGGCGATACCCACGAGCATGTATGCGCCCATTTTTCCGGTCAGGTACTCTGCCCCGTGCATGGGGGTGGCGACCAGCCCTTCCAGCGTTTGCAATTCTTTTTCGCGCGCCAAACTGAGACTGAGTGCCAGTGCGGGCATGGTCAGCACAATTGCCAGCAAACCGGGAATCATGCTCACCAGCGATTTGAGGTTGACATTGAACCAAGCCCGTCCGCGAATTTCAAATGGTGCAGACAGCCCCGGCACCGGCACCAACTTCGGCACGACATCCATTGAAGCCGCGCCGATTTTGTGCAGCACCGATGACCCCACCAGCGAATTGCTGCCGTCAATCAACACCTGCACCACTGCCCGCTGCGACCCCGCCAGTTTTTCGCTGAAAGTCGGGGGGATAACCAACCCGGCATCCACGCTGCCGGCAACCAGCAGCGCATCCAGCGCATCATAATCGGCGGGAGACGCTTCTACCGAAAATGTTTCGCCGGCGGCAATGCGGTTGATATACGCCCGCGACAGGTCGCTGCGGTCATAATCGAGCACGGCCAGTTTCACATGCTCCACATCCAGCGAAAACACGTACCCCAGCGTCAGCAGCAAAAAAGCGGGCGCAATCGCCACCAAAAACAGGTTAATCGGGCTACGAAAAATGTGCCGCATCTCTTTTCGCAATATTGCCAGTGTGCGCCGCAACGTCATGCGGTTGTTCATGCATTACCTCCGAATGATGTCCACACCCCAATTGTATCCCGTTGGCGAGAGTCTGTCTATCTTTTTGTTTTTTAATGTACGAAAGTCAATCCAACCGGCGTTTGAACCGCAGTGACGCCAGCACCATGATTGCCAAACCAAAAATAGTGATGGCGACAACCTGATTCCACAAAATTTCCAAACCGACGCCTTTTAAAATGATGCCGCGCATAATTTCCATGGCATACCGCGCCGGGATGAGATAGCTGAGAGTCTGCAACCATTTCGGCATCGCCTCCAGCGGGAAGAAAAACCCGCTCAAATAAATGGTTGGCAAAGCTGTACCCATCGTCATCAGCAAGGCCTCCTGCTGAGTGCTGGCCACGCTTGAAATGAAAATACCGATACCCAGCGACGAGAGCAAAAACAGCGCCGACAGTTCCAGCAGCAACAGCAAACTGCCATTGACCGGCACGTGAAACCAGAACATTCCGATTGCCAGCACTTCCAAAACATCAAAAAACGATATGAAAATGTATGGAAATACCTTTGCCACCACCAACTCAATCGGTTTGATGGGGGTGACGATGAGTTGCTCAATCGTGCCGGTTTCGCGCTCGCGGACGATGGATGACGCCGTGAACAACGCGGTAAACAGATACAGGATGATGACCATCAGCCCCGGTATCATAAAATGCGAACTTTCCATGTTCGGGTTGTACCAAACCCGTGGGCGCACATCAATACTGAGCAATTTTTGCGGCGCGATGCCTGTTCGCTGTTGGAGCAATTTCACCGAGAGCGACTGCCCCACCGATTGGGACGCAGCAAAAACGATATTCGATACCTGCGGGTCGGTGCCGTCAATAAAAAACGGGATGTCCACCTGCCGCCCCGCGGAAATATCGGAACCATATCCGCCGGGAATGACAAACCCGGCGCGGGCGTCGCCGTGGTCAATAAAATACCGAATCTCGTCTTGGGTGTCCACATAATCCACAATAGTGAAATAATTGGAGGCGGCATATGTGGCAATCAACTGCCGGCTCTGCGGCGTTTTGTCGGCATCCAGCACCACCGTGCGCAGATGCTCAATATCGGTGGTGGCGGCATACCCCAAAATAACCAACTGTACCAGCGGGATGATGAACATGATAATGAGACTGCGCGGGTCGCGGAAAATGTGGATGAACTCTTTGCGCATCAAACTCCATGTGCGATAAATCATTGCTCGCGCTCCGGTTGGTCAAGATTCAATCCGTGCAGAAAAATGTCGGTCATCTGCTCGCTGAATGCGTCGGTATCATCCAAAATGAAGGTATCACCCAGCAATGCCATCATAATGGTGCCAAATATCACCGAAAACAGCCCGCGCACAATCATTTTCGGGTCGGCGCCACCCAGTTGATGGCGGTCGCGGTATGCTTGAAAAACCGCCTCCCCCTTTTCCATATTGGGCAACAGCAATTCCTCAAAAAACATCTGCTGCAATTCCGAATCGGTGACAACTTGGGGAAAGATGGCTCGGGTGAGCGGTAAATTCTTCCGCAGCGTGCGCAGCCGATTTTGAAACACCATCGCCAGCAACTGAGCGGGTGTCATCGTCTGCGCCGCTTGAAGTACATCTTCCATCAGCGAACTCACTTCCGCCATTTGCAGCACGACATTCATCATCACGTCTTGCTTGTTTTTGAAATAATTGTAAATCGTGCCGTCGGCGATACCGGCAGTGCGAGCAATATCTCTGATGGTTGCCCGGTGGTAGCCTTTCTCGGCGAACACCGTTACGGCGGCTTCCAGAATTTGCCGCTGGCGCGCTTGCGTCACGGCATCTTTGATGGGGTCGGTTGCGGTCATCATCCACCTGCCATTAAATTGAATAATTGTTCACTCAATTGAATGAGTATTCATTCAGAGTATATCAACCTCTCCCACCAGAGTCAAGCCGGTTGTTCAGTTTTTAAGGTTCGATTTTGTATCACCGATATTTCAGTGCGATAAACGGTATTTCCCGCCCCAACAGCCGATAATCCTCCGCCGTGCCATCCACGCGATAGCCCATAAATTTCGCCAACTCTCGCGCAGCGGACG
>JANTHQ010000349.1 GCA_024762375.1 Anaerolineaceae bacterium | reverse complement strand
TGGCGTTTCCGTCACGGCTTTTTTTATGGGGTTTATTTTGGCAGGCACAATCACGGCACTGGTCATTCAAAAGAAAAACAAAGAACGGGTAAATGTTTTTATCGACCACGACTTTGCCTTCGGCGTTAGTTTGAATGCCGCGCTGGGGTTAAAAAAGGGGCAGCATCTTTCGGATGAAGCCATAGCCCGTTTAAAGAATGATGATGCTATTGAGCAAGCGTATCAAAAATCGCTGCACTTTTTATCGTTTCGGGCACGAAGCGAACAGGAAATAAAACGCTATCTGCAAAAGAAAGACGTCGATGAACAAACCATCGCCGCAGTGATTGCTCGTTTGCAGCAGCAACATTATCTGGATGATACTGATTTCGCCCGGCAATGGGTGGAAAGTCGAATTCGCAGCAAACCGAAAGGCAAGCACGCGCTGCGTCACGAATTGCGGCAAAAAGGGTTAACCGATGCCGCAATTGAGCACGCCATCGCCGCAATTGATGAAACAGAACTGGCATGGCGTGCCGCACAAAAAGCGTTATATCGTTGGAAATCGCTGGACACATCAACCCGAAACCAAAAACTCACGGCGTATTTGGCTCGTCGCGGGTTTTCATACGATGTGATTTCTGACACGATAGCCAAAATTGATGAACAACTATTAAATGAAAACGACTGAAAACGGAAAAGGAAGGAAATTTTAGCATGATGGGCAACATACTCCCCATATTGATAACCGGGGTGGCAAGCCTGTTGATCGGTGCCATTGTTGGATATTTTCTCCGGCAATATTTGGTTGATTCAAAGATAAAATCCGTAGAAGCGACCGCCAAAGAAATCATCGAAAAAGCAGAATCCACCCGTAAAGAAATTGAAGTTCAAGCAAAAGAAGAACGGCTTCGGTTGCAGGATGAAGCCGAAAGAGAAATTCGCCGACGCCAGCAACGCATTACCCAACAAGAAGAACGCTTGCAAAAACGCCAGGAATCGCTCGACCGGCGAATGGAAAGTATCGAAAAACGAGAAAAAAGCATCAACAAACGCCAAAGTGCGCTCGACCGCCGCGCAAATGAGTTGAAAGACCTCGAAAGCCAACGTGTTAAAGAGTTAGAACGGGTTTCGGGAATGACTCAAACGGAGGCAAAAGCAGAACTTTTGAAAGCAGTCGAACTGGATGCACGACAGGACATGGCGCGGGTGCTGCGAGAAGTGGAAGCCGAAACCAAAGCTGAAGCCGACCGAAAAGCCCGCGAAATTGTTACGCTGGCAATCCAACGGGTAGCCTCTGACCAAGTGGCAGAAACGACCGTTTCAACCGTCACCCTGCCCAACGATGACATGAAAGGGCGCATCATCGGCCGCCAAGGGCGAAATATTCGCGCTTTTGAAGTGGCTTCCGGCGTGGAAGTGGTGGTGGATGATACCCCCGATGCCATCATTCTGACATCATTCGACCCGGTGCGGCGCGAAATTGCCCGCCAAGCAATGGAAATTCTCATCGCCGATGGACGCATTCACCCGGCCAGAATTGAAAAAGTCCTTAACAAAGTTTCGACTGAAATGGAACATACCATCAAAGAAGCGGGTGAAAATGCCGCATTCGAAGCCAATGTGCCCGGCCTGCACCCCAATATCATCAAATTGCTGGGGCGTTTAAAATATCGCACCAGTTACGGCCAAAACCAGCGATTGCACGCCATCGAAACGGCACATCTCGCCGCTATCATTGCCTCGGAATTGGGCGCAGATGTGAAAGTGGCGCGAATGGGTGGGTTGTTGCATGACATTGGCAAGGCGATTGACCACGAAGTTGAGGGGCCACACGCACTCATCGGCGCGGAAGAAGCCCGAAAATACGGTGTGCCGCCGAAAGTGGTCAACTGTATCGCTGCGCACCATCACGAAGTGGAACAGGAAAGCATCGAAGCGGTAATTGTGGAGGCCGCCGATGCAATTTCGGGCGCACGTCCCGGCGCTCGCCGCGAAAGTTTGGAAAATTACGTCAAGCGCATCAAAGCACTGGAAGAAATTGCCAACTCGTTCAAAGGCGTGAAAGAATCATTCGCCATTCAAGCCGGACGTGAAATTCGCATCATCGTTAAACCCGATGAAGTGGACGATTACGCCGCGCTGACCCTTTCAAAAGATATTGCCCGGCAAGTGGAAGAAGATTTGCAGTACCCCGGTCAAATAAAAATTACTGTTATCCGCGAAACGCGGGTAGTGGACTATGCCAAATAGTTTGTGGAAAATGGAGATTGGAGATTGGAGATTGGAGATTGGTTATCCAAATTCCAATCGCCAATCTCCATTCACCAATCTCCACTATACCGGCGAAATTATCCGCGGCGCACCGGCCTCTGACTGCACCCGCACCGATGCCGCCGGTTGAATCCCCTCCGGACTGAACCCGTCATCCCCCAACCGATAGATTGCCGCCTGCCCGCCGTGCCACCGCGCCGAAAGCTGCGGCAGCGCCAGCGACACCTTCAACGGCGCATCCGTCTCCACTCGAACCAGGCCGCTGGCATCGCAGGTGGTCAACACGGTTGCCGGCGCAGAAGCCTCCCATGCCACAGGCAACTCATCTCCGCCGCCGCCGCTGAACCCACCGCTTTCACATAAATAATGAACCCGCACATGCGTCCGGTGATCGGGCAGCACGCGCAATTGCCCGCGGTCGTCCGTCTGCCGCCACAGCGATGCCAGATGCTCAAAAATGCGGCGCACCGGTTTCGGACGGTCGCCATCGGCATACACCCCCAGCCCCGACTCAAACGGGTTCGGCGCATTCCGCACATCATTCAGCATCCATTTGATGCCCCCCGCAAACCCTTCGGCGCGCAGAAAACACATGGTCGCTGCCTCGTGCAGCGCGGTGATGCGCGGGTCAACCGGTTTGTGCTCATCTGCCGTTTCGCTTTCATCGGTGGAATAGCCAAACTCGCCCATAATTATCGGTTGGGTGGGGAAAACGCGCTGCAACCCTTTCAGCATGCTGAAAATGTTGTTCAATCGGGTATAGCCCACCGTTTTTCCGTATTTATGAATTTGATGAAAATCGAGTGCTCGGTTGGCGGGCAGCGCCGCCAGCGCTTCCCAGTTCCAGCCCACCGAAAAAAGCCGTTGCGGGTCGGCGGCTTTCATCGGTGCCATTTGCGGCACCAGCCATGCGGCAATGGTATCGTTGAGCAGTTTCAAAAATTGCCGCCATTCCGCCGCCTGCCCACTGAACATAAAATCCACAATAGACGGCATGCCGGATGTCATCGCTTGCTGCCCAAACCGAATATACGCCTCGACCGCGTTGCGATAATAGTAGGCTTTGTTGGCATCGCCGCGGAGTAGCCCCGGAATGCGGTTCATATCAATTTTACTGCGGG
>JANTHQ010000348.1 GCA_024762375.1 Anaerolineaceae bacterium | reverse complement strand
ATGGGAAGATGAATTTCACCGCGTCTTGGTCGATGTAGTGCAGCGGTTTGCCATCTCTGGCGCGAACGTTACTGCAAGTTACATAAGATGACGTTGTGCTGGGCAGTTCTTCCATCTCCGCGACGATGGGGTCGGCGTTGGCAATGTGAATTAGGACGGTGAAAGCCATGCTGTATCTCCTGAGGGTTACGAGCGCAGTTCTACTTCGATGAGCAAGCGTCCGATTTGCAGGGTGTCGCCGCTGGCGATGGTTTCTGGCAGGTACGGTGCGAGCCGTTTGCCGTTGACGAAGGTGCCGTTGATGCTCCCCAAGTCTTCTACCACCACAATGCCTTCGCGTTTTAAAATGCGGGCGTGTCGCCGCGAGACGCCTTTCTCTAACCCGCCATCGTTGGTCAGGTCAATTTCCGGAAAAACGTCCGATGCCGGGTCGAGCCGCCCCAGATGGATAGCTTTGTTCAGCGGAATTTCGACCACGCGTTTATGGTCGCCAATGGTGAGCCGGATGGCAAGTGGCCCGGTGCCGCGATATTCACCGGCGGCATCGGGGTCTTCTGCGGGGGCGCCCACCCAGCCGATTTCGCTGGTTCCCAGCGGGTCGGTGCCGCGCTGGTCATCATCAAGCAGGTATGTGCCACATTCGCTGCAAAAGAGCGTGCCGTCTACATGTGGCGTTTGGCAAAAAGGGCATTTAATCATTCTTACAATTCCTTCGGTAAAATAGACAAGCTGCGGGTTCCGTATCGAATTTTCTTTCGTCCCTCTGATGATAGGCTGCCGGTTCGAGCCAGTCGCCCCGCTTCTAGCAGCGCGGCGCGGGCCAATTCTGTCTCGCCCAGGTTGAGCAGACGGGTGGCCATTGTTTCCAGCCGCTGTGTCGCGGCGATGATGTTGCCGGACGCCATGTCTTGCATGGCTTTTTCTTGCATTTTGAAGATAGCCAGTTTGCCCAGCGCGGTGATGATGACCGGTGGAATGACGACTTCTGTTTCGGGGTCATCGGTTACATTGACGGTGATGTCTGTCCAGTTGTTGGACTGCAGGCGCGTTTGCGTGGGCACGTCTCCCATAACATTGAGGCGCAGCAGTTGTTTGGTTCCCGGCTCTGTTCGGGATACGCGCAGTTCCAGCACGATGATTTTTCGATTATTGGTGCCGAGCGGCCCCAGAGCAATCATGTTATCATCGTTGACTTCCAGCCGCCGGATATGCGGCGCAATTTGAAATGCCTCGTGTAGCAGCACGTTTTCTCCCAGGTCAACGGCCAGAGATACTTCACGCGCGACAATGGTACTCAATTCTCGAACGGTAGCTTTAAAGCTTTCAACAATTCGACGCGGGGTGTTGATATAGGTGCTGCTGCCACCCGAAACGTCGGCCATTTTTTCCAGCAAATCTTCATTCCAATCCGCGCCGATACCCATAGTGCTGAGGCTGATTTGGTTGAGCCCCGCCCATTCGGCTTGTTTCAGGCACTCTTCGTCGTCGCCGTATGTGCGTCCGTCGGTTAGCAGGATGATGTGATTGACCGACATGTCGCTGCGGTTGGTTTGAATTTCTTGCAAGCCGGCGAGCAACCCCTGCAGCATTTCGGTGCCGCCACTTGGTTGGATGGTGCTGGCAACCGATTTCGCCAGTGCTTTATCGACATTTTTTTGACCCGGCAGCAGAACTTCGGCTTTGTCACTGAATACGACCAAACTGA
Organism: Anaerolineaceae bacterium; assembly: GCA_024762375.1. Lineage (GTDB taxonomy): Bacteria > Chloroflexota > Anaerolineae > 4572-78 > 4572-78 > JANTHQ01. Next base: position 1,669 of record JANTHQ010000348.1, on the reverse strand, counting down.
GCGTGTCTTCTGGTTCAAGAAAGTCAATAATTTGACGAGTGGCCTCTTTTACCTGTTGCAAACGTACCCCTTGCATTGAAGTGCTTTTGTCGAGCACCAAACACAGGTTTAAGGGCAGCCGGCTTGTGGGCAGGTCTTTTGAGGGTGAGATTTCCAACATTACATAGCAAGCCTGTTCGTTGGGCGAGGCTTTCATCGTTGGATGGCTCAACATCGGTTGCATGCTCAATGGCGAAGAGTGTTTGCTGTTTGAGCGGTGTGGAGATAAAGGGCTTGTGTTCATACGCAGTCTCGTTTGGTTAATGGTACTTATCCAATGCCAACAATTATTACGCTGATGTTATCGTCGCCGCCGTTTGCATTTGCCGCTTCGATGAGGGCGTTTGCCGCCGCTTGGGGCGATGGCGCCGCGTTCAGAATATCAGTCATTTGCGGGTCGGGAACCATGCCCCACAGTCCGTCGCTGCACAGCAGCAAAAAACCTTCGGCGGGGATGGCTTGCAGGTAAGTTTCCACTTCCAGCGAGTCGGTTTGCCCGACTGCGCGGTAGAGCACATTTCGCTGCGGGTGCGTTTGCGCCTCTTCGGCGGTAGCTTGTCCCAGTTCGACCAGCCGGGCCACCAGCGAATGATCTTGGGTAATTTGTTGTAGTTTTCCCTGATGATATAAATATGCGCGGCTGTCGCCGACATGCGCCAAATAAGCCTGCCGCCCCATAATGACGGCCATCGTGAGGGTTGTGCCGCCTTCGGGCGTTTGCTGAACCACTGCATCGTTGGCCAGATGCACCGCGTTTTGCAGCGCCTCCGTCAAGGGCAACTGCGATGCCGAGTGGTCTTCGGTGAGATACGGCAGATATACGTGGCGCACCATATATGCGCCGGCGGTTCGCGCTGCCAAATTGCTGGCGATATCGCCTTTCTGATAGCCGCCCATCCCATCGGCGACCACAAAAATGCCGAACGGGTCTTCGCCCACGCTGGATTCCACGAATGACTCAAATGTATAAATCGAATCCTGATTTTGTTCTCGCTGGCGTCCGATATCGGTTTTGCATCCCATCACAAACCCGACGCCATGCCATGGCGTCGCTTGCGGTGTCGCCGCCCGGTTTTCGGGCACCATCGTCGGGGTGTCATTGGTGGTTTGCTTTTCAGTTGAAAACAACTTTTGCCAAAAATTCATAAGGTATCTTTGTGATGTTATGCCGGTAACGCATACAAGTTATGGTCGGTGGAACCGATATATACCATGCCATTCCCCAATATGGGCGAAGATGGCACGGGCCCGCCGGTTTGAAATCGCCAGCGTTCTTTGCCGCTTTTTATTTGCAGGCTGATGACTTCGCCGTTGTTGGTGCCGAAAAAGACGGCATTGTCCGAGACCGCCGGGCGCGAAATGATGTGCGAGCCGGCGCGAAATTTCCAGATTGTGCGTCCACTGGTTGCGTCGAGCGCATACAAATTGCCATCCACCGAGCCGAAATACACGATGCCGTCTTTGACGGTCGGGCTGGATATGATAGCGTGGTTGGTTCGGGTGCGCCAAATTGACCAGCCGGAGGCTTTGTTCAGCGCGTAAAATGTCCAGTCTTGTGAACCAAACAAAACTAAATCGTCATAAATTGTGGGGCTGGAAATGATGCTGCGGTTGGTGCGAAACTTCCATT
>JANTHQ010000347.1 GCA_024762375.1 Anaerolineaceae bacterium | reverse complement strand
GCGTTGTTTATCAGCAGGTCGAGCCGGTTGTATTTGGCTTGAAAATCGGCGGAAAATTGCCGCACCGAAGCCAAATCGGCCAGATCAAGTTGCATAAGTTCGATGGGGGCGTTGGGGATTTCGGCCTGAATTTCTGCCAGCGCGGCGCGGGCTTTGTCCATATTGCGGCAGGCCATAATGGTTGTTGCCCCTTTGCGCGCCAGTTCTTTCGATGTTTCAAAACCCAAACCGCTGTTCGCGCCGGTTACAATGGCGACTTTTCCGGTCAGGTCGGGGATGTCGGCGGCCGTCCACTTTTCAGCCATATCCGTTTCCTTTTGTTGAGCAATAAATCTATACAGGCCAATTCCGGCCAGCGCAGCGGTTATTCCGCCTAAAAGTGTTTTGCGTTTCATAGTTTCTCCTATGGTTTTGGATTGAATGTTCATTCAATCTGAGTAAAAAAAATTACTGCCTCAAAGCCTCCCACGAGGCTTCAATCACTTTTTCGATGAGGTCGTCGGTCATGGTCACGTACCCGGCAGCGTGCTTTTGCGCCAGCGATGTGGCGACATCGAAGGTGAAGGCCATAATTACCGGTCCGGGCAGGTTTTTGATAATCATATCGCGTTGGGCGATTTCCATCGCCGTCACCAGCGGCGCGTAATACCGCATAACTTCGGCTTCAATGTTTGGGTTGAAATACGGCGAGCGGGTAAACTGCTCCAAAAACGCAGATTCCAGCGGGCGATGGATGTAATAGCGGAGCATAATCGCCAGCATTTGGCGAATTTGCTGCGGAACCGGCAGCGTTTGGTCAAGTTGTGCGGTCAGGGTTTCGCCAAAATGCCGTTTGATATCTTTGTACAATTCCACCATCAACGTGTCTTTGCTGTCAAAATAGTGATAAATACTGCCCGCGCTGACGCCCGCTTCTTTGGCAACTTTGGCCATTGCCGTACCGTGGAATCCGTTTTTGGCGATGAGCCGCAATGTGGCATTTAAAATTGCAGTGCGTTTGTCTTCAATATGATCCATTTCTCCCTCTCCAAATTGAATGTTCATTCGGTATTGTACGGGCAATGACGGGTCTGTCAATTCACTCGTATAGTTTTTCAGCCGTGATGATTTTTAACGAAATGGATTGGTGCACCGCCGGAAATTCCGTAGAATATAACAGACGGTAAAATTCCAAAAAAGGACTCAACGTGATCCATCTGGAAGTTCATTCACATTTTTCACTGCTGGGAGGCACTGCTTCCATCGAGGCTTTGGCGACACGTGCCAACGCCGATGGCGCGAGCCATTTGGCGCTGACCGACACCAACGCGCTGTATGGCGCGGTAACATTGCGGCGCGTGTGCCACGCTCACAATTTACGCCCCATTTTGGGGATGACGCTCGCCGTTGCGCCCGATGTTCATCCCGGCGACAGCAACCGCCCGGGACAGGTGGTTCTGCTGGCGAAAAATGCAGACGGCTACCGCTCGCTGAACCGGCTTTCATCGCTCATTCAGGGTAGCGCCGAGCGGGAAACGCTGGCGGCACGCGGGCTGGGCTGGGACGCGCTGAAAGAACATCGCGCCGGATTGATATGTTTGAGTGGCGGGCGGCTGAGCTGGACAGAACGCCTGCTCCGTGCGGGAAATGAACGCGCGGCATACCGTTACGCCGCAAAACTGGCGGGTATTTTCGATGAAAATGCGTATCTGTCGCTGGAAATTCACCGCGCGGATGATGTGAAAATTGCGCGTGAGATTGCCGCCATCGGCAATCGGTTGGGATTGCCGACGGTGGCGGTACAGCCGGTATACACTCTGTCACCCGCAGAAATGCCGCGGTTGAAATTGCTGGCCGCCATTGACCGCAATTGCACCCTTGCGGCACTGCCGCCGGACGCGCTGCCCAATTTGGGCGATGGCAGTATCGGGCTGCATTGGCTTTCGGCGGGTGAGATGGCGGCGCGTTTCGCGGAATTTCCGTCGGCATTGGCGATGACCGATACGATTGCGGCGCAGTGCGGGGATGTGCTGCCGGACGGTCGCCCCATCTGGCCAAAGCTGAATTTGCCGCAAAACGAAACACCCGAATCGGCATTGAAGCGGCAGGCGGAAGCCGGTTTGCGCGAAAAATACGGGGCGGAAGCACCGCTAGAAATCACACAGCGTTTGCGGCACGAATTGACGCTCATCACCGAACAGGGCTTTGCGCCGCTCTTTTTGGTTGTGGCGGAGATTGTCCGCTTTGCCAAAACCGAAGATATTCCCGTCGGCACGCGGGGGAGCGCGGCCAATTCGCTGGTGGCGTTTTGTTTGGGCATTACGGATGTCGATCCGATTGAACACGATTTGCTCTTTGAGCGATTTCTCAATCCCGCCCGCCGCGATATGCCTGATATTGATTTGGATTTTTGCAGCCGCCGCCGCAATCGCGTGCTGGAATTTGTCCGCCAAAAATACGGCGCGGAACGGGTTTCGCTGGTGTGTACCATCAGCACCATGCAGCCGAAATCGGCGCTGCGGGAAACGGCGAAGGCGTATGGATTGGACGAAGCCACCATCAAGCGGCTGTCGGCGCAATTGCCGCGCCGCTGGCATCCCGACCCGCGCCGCCGCGACCGCCGCACGATAGCGGACATTGCCGCCACGCTCACCGATGAGCGCGAGCGCACTGTGCTGACGGCCGCCGCCGAACTGGTTGAGCAGCCGCACCATTTGAGCGTTCATCCCGGCGGCACGGTCATTGCGCCCACCACCATCACCGATTTTGTGGCGGTGCAGCTCGCGCCGAAGGGATTTTTGGTGACACAGCTCGACCACAAAGACGTGGAGCGGATTGGGCTGCCCAAATTGGATTTGCTCGGAATCAGTGCACTGACCGTGCTGGCTGACGCGGCGGAGCTGGTTCGGCAGGGCGGCAATCCCGCATTCCGCGCGGTGGATATTCCATTAAATGACACCGCCACTGCCGAGATGATTGCCCGCGGGGATACGGTCGGCGTGTTCCAGTGCGAGTCCACCGGCGCGCGCGCCACGCTGCGAAAATTGAAAGCGCGCACCGTCCGCGATATGGCGGTGGCGAATGCGTTTTTCAAACCCGGGCCCGCTACGGGCGGCATGGCGGGCGAATTTGTGCGGCGGTATCGCGGCGAAGCGCCCGTTTCGTACCTGCACCCCGCGCTGGAACCGATTTTGGGTGGTACAAAAGGCGTCCTTCTTTTTCAGGAACAGGTTTTGCGCGTAACCACCGAGATTGCACATTTGAGTTGGGCACAAGCCAACCAAATCCGCAAAGGGATGAGCAAATTTCGCCCCGCCGACATTGTGCGCTTGCGCGAACAGTTCATTGCCGGGTGTCAGCGGGGGGAAAACGGGCTGTCGGCGGGGCAGGCGGAAAC
>JANTHQ010000346.1 GCA_024762375.1 Anaerolineaceae bacterium | reverse complement strand
CAAAAGGGGTGAGCAAGGGGGCGAAGCCCCCTCGCTCTCTTTCACTTCCCCCTTCCCGGCGGGAAGGGGGGATACAGGGGGGATGGGGAAATCCTGAAATTCGAGATTTTCACCAGCAATGCCATAATATCAACTTTATCAAATCATCGACTGCGCAACGTGAGTTAAAAATTGAGCATCCAACGGGTTTGGATCCACCGATTCTTCTGCACCCACTGATACATCAGCACGCCGCCCGCAATGGCAACATTCAAACTTTCGGCTTTGCCCAGCAACGGCAATCGAACCCAGTGCGTCAACCGGGCACGAACATCCAAACTCAACCCGCGCGCTTCGTTGCCGAGCACCAACGCCACCCGCCCCGAAAGCGCTTCGCTAGCCATATCCCACGGCAAATCGCCCTGATAGCCATCGGCACCGGTGATTTTGTAGTTTTCGCCGCGCAGCAGGTCTGTCAAAGCGGTTAAATCATTGGTTTGGGCGATGGGAATGTTGAACAGCGACCCCATACTGCCGCGCACGGTCTTCGGGTCGAACGGGTCAACGCACGGTTCAAGCAAAATCACACCGCCTGCGCCGACGGCATCGGCGGTGCGGATGAGCGTGCCCAGATTGCCGGGGTCTTGCAGCCGGTCGAGCACCAGCAATAGCGCATTGCCCAATTGCGCCGCCAATATTTCCTCCGGCGAAACGGTGATCAGCGGAAATGTAGCGATGATACCCTGCGGCGTGTCGCGTTCGGAAATGGCGTGCATCACCGATTGGCTGACAGGGTTGAGCGTGCCCCCCGCCTCGCGCAGGCGGGCCAACAGCGCCGGGGCGGTTTCGCCGGTGAAATTCTCTTCGCAAAAGAAAACATCCAACGGCGCATGCCCATTGTCCAGCGCCATCGTCAGCAGTTGCAACCCCTCTACTGCAAAACGGTTTTGGGCGCGGCGATGTTTCCGCTGCGAGAGTTTTCGCAATTCAACAATTTTACGATTTTTGGTAGAGGTTATCATCACCGCACCGATTTGAGCCGCTCCATCGCTTCTGCCATACGGTCGGTGGGTACTGCTACCGATAGCCGCATCCAGCCGCGCCCATTTTCGCCATAATATGAACCGGGTGCGATGGAAACACCCGCCTCTGCCAAGACCTTTTCATGAAATTCCACATCCGAAAAACCATCCGGCGCGGGGAACCACAGATACAGCGTGGCTTTCTGCGGCGAAACTTTCAGCCCCAGCGATTGCAGCGCAGATACCGCCATATCGCGCCGTTCCCGATAGATGGCATTCCGTTCGGCAATCCAACTTTGGTCGCCGGTCAGCGCGGCAATTGCCATGTCCTGCACGGGGCGGGGCAGCCCGGTATCAATCTGCGTTTTGACCGTTGCCAGCGCTTTGATGGCGGTTGCGTTTCCCACCACCATACCGACCCGCCAGCCCGCCATATTGTGGCTTTTCGACAGCGAGTTGAATTCGATGGCGACCTCTTTCGCACCGGGAATGGCAAGAATGCTCGGGGCGCGATAGCCGTCGAATGTGACATCGCTGTATGGATTGTCATGGCACAGCAAAATGTTGTGTTCACGGCAGAAATCAATCGCCTGCCGAAAAACCGTTTCCGTGCCGAGCGCGCCGGTGGGGTTGTTGGGGTAATTCAGCCACATCAGCCGCGCCCGGTCAGCCACATCGGCAGGGATTGATGAAAAATCGGGCAGCCAGTTGTTTTCCGGTTTCAAATCGAAGGTGTGGATTTGTGCGTTTGCCAGCAGTGGCGCTTTGCTGTAGGTCACATACCCGGGGTCGGGAACCAGCGCGATATCGCCGGGGTCGAGCCATGCCAAGTTCAGATTTGCCAGTCCTTCTTTCGAGCCGATGAGCGGTGACAATTCGGCATCATCCAGCGACACGCCAAACCGCGAGCGGTAATAGTCGGCAATTGCCCGCCGAAATGCGGGAATGCCATAATAGCCCGCATAACCGTGGGTGTCATCGCGGCGGGCAGAAGCAACCAGCGCATCAATGATGTGCGGCGCAGGCGGCATATCGGGATTGCCGATGTCCAGCCGGATGATGTCTTTTCCTTCAGCTTTCAGTGCGGCAATTTTTTTCCCCAGCGCAGCAAAGGCATACGGGGGAATGGACGAAACTCGTTTTGATGGGGATAGGGACATGGTTCCTCCGGAAAGTTTTCAGTGCGTAACATGAGTTATTCATTTTTCACTGTTTCACCGGCAGTTGCACGGTGAACGTGCTGCCGGGACAATTGACTTCATCGTGACCGGGGCTGTCTACCGAAATTTCGCCGCCGAAAGCCTGCACGATACCGTGAACGATTGCCAACCCCAGCCCCGTGCCCGCGCCTTTGAATTTCACCGCACCGGTGGAGTGCAATCGTTCTGCACCCACCCGATAAAATTTGTCGAAAACGCGCTCGCGGTCTTCCGGCGAAATGCCGATGCCGGTATCGCGCACACGGATGGTCACGCGGTCGGGTGCGGGTTGCGCCACCGAAACGGCAATCGTGCCGCCATCGGGGGTGAATTTCACAGCGTTGGTCAACAGATGCCGCAAAACCTGATGAAACCGCGCCGGGTCGGTGTCAATCGGCGGCAGATTCGGCACGATGTCCACTTGAAATTCGTGCCGGCGAGCGGCAGACTCGTCCCGGATTTGGTCAATCGCCATCCGCACCAGAGATTCTACCGATGCCGGTTCAAAATTCAAACGGAGGGTGTCTGTTTCAAGCGCAGAAACATCGAGTAAATCGTTGACCACTGCCGCCATACGCCGAGTGCCGGAATCCAACCCGTGCGCAATGCCAACCGCCGCCTGTGCCAAAATTTCGGGGTCATTTTCGCGGAGCATATCCACATACCCCTGCAATACCGTCAGCGGGGTTTTCAGTTCGTGCGCGGCAATACTGATGAAATCGGTGCGGGCTTTTTCCAGCCGCGCCAATTCACGGTTCGCCCGCGCCAGTTGCCGGGTTGTTGCCAGCATGTCGGCATCGGGTGCAGTGGATTTTCCATTTGCGGCGGCAGACCGTTCCAGCAAAAATTGCATCGCCGTGTGAAAAACCAGTTCGAGCGTCAACTGAAAATCGGATGCCGGTTCGGGGTCGAGTTCCGATTCCAGCCGATACCAAATCACCATTTTGGTCAGAAAAAGGCTGTTCAGCGCCAATTCGGGTGCCGGTGCGGCGAACATTATCGCCGCCAGCACATCGGTATTGCCGGTGGCGACACATTGCACCACCCCTTCAAACAGGGTTTCGCTGAACGGGTCGTGCAGTTCCGCCACAAACTCGGCGATGTGTTCCAGCCATTGCGCCAGCGCGGGGTTTTTCACAGCGAAATTTCCTCGGCTATCGGTTCCAGCGCCGCCAGTGCGCGGTC
>JANTHQ010000345.1 GCA_024762375.1 Anaerolineaceae bacterium | reverse complement strand
AGCCATCGGTGGGCATGACCGCCAATATTGCCGCACTACCCGAAACCGTGAAAGAGACTGTCTCCCCTGCCCCGTCGGTTACCATGACCCCGCCGAGCACCGCCGCATCGTCTTTTTCGGCGTGCCAACCATCGCTGTATTTTACCGCCCAGTGATTTTCCTGATGCCAGCCGCGATACATCACCGGCGGCTGGTGCATGGCATCTTTCAGCGCATCATACACCGGCATCGGCGTGAAATCCGGTTCCAGCAAGCGGAAAAAATATTGCGGATTGCCGTCTTTCAATTCTTGGTCGGTGGCTTGTTTTAAAAACCAATAGAATCCAACCCCAATCCACGGCATTTCTTGTTGAATGCGCCGGTATGCCAGCACAGCATATCGCGCTTGCTGTTCCGGCGAAACTTGCCCGTAAATGGGTGGAATGCCGCTGCCGGGCGGCGTGGCGTTCCATGCCATCTCGCTGAGCCAGATAGGCTTGTGCGCGTCGCCATTGCGAACCATAATATCGCGGATATACAGCGGGCGCGAAAAATTCAGCACGCGGGGCTGCATACGGCGGTCATACGGGCCGCTCCACAACCCGTAACCCTGCATCGCCAGCACATCGAAATACGGTGCGCCGCCGGCATCATAAACCTGCTGCAAAAAGAGCGCATCGGTCAACCCGCCGGGACTGATGCCTTCGCGCCGCTGGCGGTCAATTTCAATGGTGGCTGCCAGCGCGCCCATTACCACGATGGCGTCGGGGTCAACCGATTTGATGCGGGTGTATCCCTCTTTCAACAGCGCCACATATTCGGCGGCGTTGATGGGATATTCCCCCCATTCGGGGTAAATATTCGGTTCGTTCCAGATTTGATACACATGGATGCGCCCTTTGTATCGCCGTGCGACGGCTTCCACAAAATCGCCATAATCGCTGATATTGTCCGGCGGGGCGAACGCGCCAACGTCATTCCCTTTGGCGCGACTCCACGCGGGGGGATTGCTCAACCGCGCCATAATTTGAATATCGTACTTTCCCGCCAAATCGACAATCTGGTCGTATTTTTCCCATGCCGACCGGTACGGCTCGTGGCGGCGGTCTTCAAAATCGCCTTTGCCGTGAATTTCAATATCTTCCCATGGAAATTCCTGCCGAATCCATTTAAAGCCCGCATCGGCGACCATTTTCATCGCCAACTCGCGTTTTTCCGGCTCGACTTCCTGCTGTAAAAAGGTGTTTACCCCGTATGGCGACACATCGGCATATTGCACCGGAACCATATCGGCGGTTTTCAGCGGCGGTTGCAATCGGGTGAGCAGATACTGCATCCCGCCCGAAACCTGTTTCAGCGGTTCTTCTTCGCCCGTGATGAAAAAAAGGTAATTGTGTATCTCGGCGCGATACACCCGCGCCAGCAAGCCCATCAGCAAAATAATGAAAATACCGAAAATCGTTGCGCGTTTTTTCATACGGCGGATTATACCACACCTGTCCCGTATTGCGTATTGGGGAAACGTGATATAATGTGAACAAATGACGAATGACGAATGACGAATGACGAAAAAATTCAAAACCCTTTCTCGATGGCTAACCCCCGGTATGGGGATAAAACGATGGCTGGTGATGCTTTTGGCGGGTATCACCATTTTGGCGCTGGGCGGCGCGCTTTTTTTGCGAGATTTGTATGCCGCCAGCGGCTATCCGCCCATTGTGCGGATGCTGGCACTGCAAGCGTTGCCCCGCTGGCTGCGCGCGGCGATTTTCGGCGGGTTGGGGCTGGGGTTGGTTGGCTGGTCGCTGTACCGGCTGAACCAAACTGTGTGGCTGGCGTTTCTGCCCGGTGAACCGGATGCCGCAGCGATGGCAGACCGTCTGCACCGCGCCCGATATCGCCGCAAAGGGCCGAAAATCGTCACCATTGGCGGCGGCACGGGCATGAGCACCCTTCTGCGCGGGCTGAAACACCACACCGACCATATCACCGCGATTGTGACGGTGGCGGATGATGGCGGTTCATCGGGGCGGCTGCGAGAATCGCTGGGGGTGCTGCCGCCCGGCGACATTCGCAATTGCATCGCTGCGCTGGCGGATGATGATGCGCTGACGACTCAACTTTTTCAGTACCGGTTCGCCAAAAATGCCGAAACGGATGCCGGCGCGGGGGTGGAAGGCCACAGTTTCGGCAATCTGTTCATCACCGCGATGGCGGGGGTAACGGGCAGTTTCGAGCGTGCTGTCGCCGAAAGCGGGCGCGTGCTGGCGATTCGCGGGCAGATTGTGCCCAGCACGCTGCAGAACGTCACCCTGATGGCAGAAGTTGCCGCCGAAAACGGTTCGGTGCGGGTACATGGCGAAAGTGCCATTCCGCACACCCCCTACCCCATCGAGCGGGTCTATCTGCAGCCGGAAAATCCCCCGGCATTTCCCGGTGCCATTCGCGCCATTTTAAATGCCGATTTGATTGTGCTCGGACCCGGCAGTCTGTTCACCAGCCTGCTGCCGAATCTGCTGATACCGGGTATCGCCGATGCCATTCGCGCCAGCGATGTGCCAAAAATTTACATCGCCAATGTTGCCACCCAACTCGGCGAAACGGATGGTTTTTCGCTGGAAGACCATGTGCGAGCATTGGAAAATCATCTCGGCGCGGGGTTTTTCAGCCATATTTTGGCGAATGATAATTTGGCGCACCCGCTGCCTGCAAGTTGGACAATCAATTTGGTGAATCCCCAAAATGCTGATAAAATCGCTTATGGCTTGGTGCGCGCGGATGTGATTGATGTCGAAAAACCGTGGCGGCACGATCCGCAGAAGCTTGCCCAAGCCCTGATAAACTGGTTTCAGTCGGAGATGCAACGAGGCGTCAGATAGTTCGTCCGCGGTATCTCCGTTTTTTAAAAATCTAACCCCATAAAAAGCGAGGAAAAATAATGGCGACAAAAGTAGGTATCAACGGTTTTGGACGCATCGGGCGTCAAGTATTCAAAGTTATTCGCGACAAATACCCCGACACACTGGAAGTGGTTGCTGTCAACGACATCGGCGACCTGAAAACGATGGCGCATCTGCTGAAATACGACTCGAATTACGGCAAATTCGATGGCGAAATCGAAGTGGTGGACGGCGGTTTGCTGATTGATGGCAAAACGGTCAAAGTGCTCGCCGAACGCGACCCCGAAAACCTGCCGTGGGGCGAACTCGGCGTGGATATTGTCGTTGAATCCACCGGCTTTTTCCGCACCGGCGAACTGGCGGGCAAACACATCAAAGCCGGCGCAAAAAAGGTTATCATCAGCGCCCCCGCCAAAGGCGAAGACATCACCATCGTTTTGGGCGTGAATGAAGAAAAATACGACCCGGCAAACCATCACATCATTTCCAATGCCTCTTGCACCACCAACTGTCTCGCGCCGGCGGCAAA
>JANTHQ010000344.1 GCA_024762375.1 Anaerolineaceae bacterium | reverse complement strand
CGGCGGTGGCCGAAAAATTGCCGGTACGCCCGATATCCCGGAAGCCGTTGCCGCCATCCCCATTAAAACCGAAACGGCAACGGTGGGGGTCATGCTCATCCGCCGAATTGAAAAAGTATTGCCGTTTTCTGATTCTGACATTAAGTTGTTGGAAGGTATGGCTTTGCAGGCGGCCATCGCATGGCAAAACCTGTCGCTGCTCACGTCCATCGAACAAAACTTCCGCCGCGAGCAGGTCATTCGGCAGTTGGTAGCGCGCATTCACGCCGCATCCGGTGTTCAAAATATCTTGCAGACCACCGTTACCGAGCTGACAAAAGCGCTCAACGCGCCCGGCGGGGCGGTTCGACTGGCCCCCAAACGCCAAACAAAACCATTATCCCCCGCCAAACTCAAACGCCGGCCCATCAATGGCAAGCCATCTTTAACCGGCGAGCCGATGCCCACGGAAAAAAGTGAGTGATACCGATGAACGGACCGTTGAAAATCTCTCCCCGCTCGTGGTTTGATACCAAACACAGTTTGCAGCGCACCCTGTTTTGGTCGTTTGCGCTGGTAATTTTGTTGCCGATGCTTTTGGTCGGTGGCGTGGTTACAATTTCCGGTATCAATACCATCCGTCAATCCACCGAAAGCAAATTAGTCACAGTGGCATTGCTGAAAGAAAACGCCATCGACAGTTGGCTGGACAATGTCATTTCCCGATTCTCTGAAAGTGCAACCGTCGATATTGCCACCCGGACATTATATGAATTCAAACGTCGTCCCGCGTATGCCGAGCATCTCGTCTCTCGTTTCCGGTTGGATATTTTGGGTATCATGGGCAATACCGACGATTTCAACACCATTACATTGCTCGATGATACCGGCGTGGTGCGAGCATCCACCGATATTAACGAGGTGGGGCTCGATTACAGCCAGCAGAATTTTTTCCGGTTGGGGAAAAACGCCCCATATATCAGCGCCCTGCGTTTCGATGAAACGAAAAATCGGCCGGTGCTGTATGTTGCCATTCCCATCACAGAAAATGACGGTTCGTCGCTTGGGGTGTTGGTTGGCGAAGTTCGGCTGGATGCGCTGAAAAAAGTGTTGGGGAAAATTGATGAATTGGGGCCGGAAAGTGAAAGTTATCTGGCAACACAGTCGCGGCAAATTATCGCCCCCGATTTGAGCTTGCGCACAGATGTGGTCAATCTGGAAGGCGTTGAAATGGGGTTCATGGAGGGGGAAGAACTGCGGATTTACAATAATTATGCCAATGTGCCGGTAGTCGGGGCGCAACGGCTGATTGACCGGATGGGGGCAGTGCTCTTGGTTGAGCAAACTCAGGAGGCTGCCTTTGCGCCCGTTATTCGAACCGGTATTCTGCTGCTGATTATTACGATTTTCATTTTGGCGGTGGTTTCGGCGCTGGGATACTGGCTCACCAACCGAATTGTCGCGCCGATTGAAACATTGACGGCCGCCGCGGCTGATATTGCGGGCGGGAACTTCGACCGCAGTATCGAGATTGAACGCGAAGATGAAATTGGTGTGCTGGCGAATGCGTTCGACAATATGACAACCCGTTTGCGCGAACTCATCGGTACGCTGGAAGACCGTGTGCGCGACCGGACGCAAGCACTGGCTCACCGGGGAACACAACTCCGCACCGCCATCGAAGTTTCAAAAGCCGCCAGTGTCACGCTGGAAACGGAATCGCTGTTGCAGCAAGCTGTGGAACTCATCAAAGACCAATTTGGCTATTATTATGTCGGGCTCTTTTTGGTGGATGAAGCGTATGAATGGGCTGTGCTAAAATCGGGAACCGGCGATGCCGGGCAACGGCAATTGGCCGATAACCACCGCCTCAAAATTGACGAAACGTCGATGGTGGGATGGTCTATCGTTCACCGCCAACCCCGAATTTCCGGCCAAGTGGCGGCAGAATCGGTGCGGTTTGAAAACCCGTATCTGCCCGAAACCCGGTCGGAAATGGCCCTGCCGCTTATCAGCCGCAGTCAGGTGCTGGGTGCGCTCACCATCCAAAGTGTGTTGGAAAATGCTTTTTCGCAGGAAGATATTGACGTTTTGCAAACTGTCGCCGACCAAATTGCCAACGCGCTGCAAAATAGTCAACTATTCAGTCAGGTTCAAGCCATTCAAGCGCGATTTCAAGATTTGTATCACCGGGCGCCGGTGGGGTATCACACCCTGGGGCTGGATGGTATCATCAAAGAAATTAACGACACAGAACTGGCGATGCTGGGCTATACCGGCCATCGCGAGCAGATATTGTTCAAACGCCGCATCACCGAATTTATGACCGATGAAAGTCGGGCAAAATTTGAAGAGGTACTGACACAATTTCAGCGTGGACAGCGCGAGCAAATAGAAAATATCGAATTGACGTATGTCCGGCAGGATGGCTCGACGTTGCCGGTTGCCACCACTGTCACGCTCGGTGCACCGGATGAACGCGGCGGCGTGCGCGAAATTTACGCAACAGCACAAGACATCAGCCGCCAAAAAACGATTGAAGCCGCCCGCGAATCACTGCTGCGAGAAACGGGCATCATGTACAATTTGGGGCAACAATTGCTGACAGCGGCCAGCACCGGCGAAATTTATGCCGCCAGCCTCGATGCCGCGGATACAGTCCAACCCACATGGGGTTCCGCGGTGATGCTGTATCATTCCGACGGCGCATCTCCCAGCATTGAACTGGCTGCCCTGCGGCTGGCTGCCGGGGTAGAATCGCCATTAACCGTGGGCATCACCTTCCCGATGGGGGAATACGGTTTCTCGGAGATGCGCGGCGGGCGGCAAACAATTGTCTCGATTGACGGCACAACCGATCCGCAATTTCAAGAATCGCTGCGGCAGTTAATTCGGGTACTGGGTTTCAAAGGTATGGTCAGCGTTCCGGTGTGGAGCGGCGGCGAAAATTCGGGGTTTATGCTGGTAGCCAACCGGACGGCACAAACATTTTCCACCGACCAAATCCGCTTGCTTGAAAATATTGCCCGGCAAATGTCCATCAGTTTGAACAACCAACTTCACTTTGAGCAAGCCGTGCAGCGCGCAACACAATTGCAGGCGGCGGCAGAGGTTGCCAAAACAACCACCGCGCAAACCGATTTGGCCTCACTGTTGCCCACCGTCGCTTCGCTGCTGCAGCAACGATTTGGCTATTATGCCGTCAACATCTTTTTGGTGGATGATTATCGGCAATATGCTGTGCTGGAAGCGGTTGCCGCAGAAAAACTCGCGGCGGAACAGCGCGACGATTTCTTGCGATACAAATTGCCGCTCACCAGCCGCAGCCAGGTTAGCACCGCGATTACGCTGGGCGAGGTTCAAAATTCGCCGGATGTATCGCAGAGTACGATTTTTTACGAGCATCCACTGCTGCCGGAAACGCAAGCGGAAATTAC
>JANTHQ010000343.1 GCA_024762375.1 Anaerolineaceae bacterium | reverse complement strand
GTGTAACGCTGTGTAACTGCGGCGTGAGAAATTTGGTTTTTGTGAAAGCCACAGCAGAAACCCCACAAAAAACAGATTCACACCGTAAACCTCGGTGATGATGGCTTGCCCCCAAACGAGCGGTGTGAATGCCAACGTCCAGCCGCCGATGATGCCTGCCCACCGATTGCCGGTGCGGTCGGCGATGATGCGGAACACCCAAAACGCCGCGCCCGCCGTCGCCACAGCCGACAGCAGGTTGAATCGCCATGCCAGCGTGCCGAGCGGCAATCGGCTGAACAGCCAACCGAGCAGCGTGTAGGTTGGATAGCCCGACGGGTGCGGCACGCCGAGCGTCACCGCAGCGGTAATGAGGTCGCCGCCGTCTGCGCCGTTGTGCGCCCACGTGAGCCCGGCGGGCATGGTGAGCAGATAAACGGTCAAGGGGATAACAAACGCGGCAATCGACACAAACGGCAACCGGCGCGGGCGAATCATTCCAACCGCCCCCACAGCGTCAATTTCAGCCACCCCCACGCGAATCCCGCGCCCAGTGACACTGCCCGCGCGATGAGCATCAGCGGGGCAACCCACAGCACAGCGCGGTCGCGCCGCCAGATTTTTCGATAAAACGGCACACCGCTCAAAACCAGCGCCAGCCAACTCGCCAGCGATGCTCTACCGAGCCACGCCCGCCGAAAAAGAATTGACAGCGCCAATAACCCGCTTCCCAGTGCGGCGAAAGCCATCTGTAATTTTAACACTTGCGGCGTGTGCGAATCGCGTGCCAGTTTTTCGGGGTGGCGGCGCACCACCAGATTTTTCCAATAGCCAATAAAAAATTTGCGGCGAATGTAATGCCGTACTGTTTTTACATGACGGTGAATAACTTTTGCGTTTGGTAAAAAAACTAATTTATACTCGGCAAAAGATATTCGGAAAGATAGCTCTTGGTCCTCATCTATACGGAATTTCTCATCAAATCCCCCCATTTCCAAAAAAACATCTCTCCGGTATGCAGCCGAATACGTATCCACAAAATCTATGTAGCTCTCACGTCGCATATAGTCGTATCTGTCTTCATGTTCCAATTGTACAAATCTAGCTATTAACTCTGTCTGATTAGATACATAAACACCTTTTGCACCGACGATGTCTGTTTTGTTAAACGCATAAAGCATATTTTGTATCCAGTTGGATAATGGAATACAATCTGCATCCGTAAATAGCAGTACCTGTCCTTTGGATGCCGACACACCGGTATTTCGAGCTTTGGCTTGCCCCGCATTTTCTTGTCGGATGACACGTGCGCCCGCCGCGGCTGCCCGTTGCGCCGTGTCATCAGTGGAGCCATCATCCACCACGATAATTTCATACCGTTCACGGGGGATAGTTTGGGTTTGCAGGGCTTGCACGCACGCCGAAATGGTGTCGGCGGCATTGTACGCGGGAATAATGATGGAAATTTCAACTTTTGGCGATTGGGTGGTTTCGGTCATTCGCTGCTCGCTATTTGTTGTTCGCTGCTCAAAAAACTCAAAATGGCGGCAAGGGCAATTGGCGGGATGAACACCGTCAGATGGAGAATCAACCCGTAACTGAACGCGACATCATACGGTACACCAAACACGGCCAGCACCACCACACACAATCCCTCAAACACACCGATGCGCCCCGGCAGCGATGGCACAGCGACGCCCACTTGCAGCACAATCAGCAGAAATACAGCCGGAATCGCAGACGACGGCAAATTAACCGCCCGAAACACGGCGATATTGATGAGTGTGCCGCTGCCCCACGTCACCAGTGACCAAAACGCCGCCAGCGCTATCGGGCGGGGATGGCGCACCCCGGCGAATCCATCCATCGCATTTTCTGCCACACCCTGCACCCGCCGCCGGAACGCCGGAAAAAACCGCTCGCCAATCCGCTCAATCACTGCTAAAAAATCGTTGCGACGCCACAACAAAATTGCCAGCACCGCGACGCCCGCCGTCAGTAGCGCAGTCACAGTGCGCACGGGGGCAGTCAGCCAATCGGGCAATGGGAAAGCCAGTCCCAACCCGATGGTAAACAGTACCAACATGGCGATATCCCATAGTTTTTCCAGCGCTACCGTGCCGAGCGTGCGAGCAGTGCTTGCCCCGCTCAATCGGTTCAGCAGCACCGCGCGAGTCACGTCGCCGGCGCGGGCGGGCACGATATAGTTGACCGCTTGCCCAATCATCAGTGCCGAGAAAAGGCTCATCGGCGGTTGTTTTTCGGGGGAAAAAAGGGATTGCCAGCGAAAAACGCGCGTCACAAATGTGACGAACACCAGCCCCACCGCCAGCAAAATCCATCCCCAGCGAGCCGTCATCAATGCGCGAGCAACCTGCCGCCAATCGAGTGCGAACACAGCCCAACCGATGACCGCAGCGCTGAATATAGCACTCACCATCCATTGCAGCCATTTTCGGCGCGTCATACCGCCCCATCGCCGCGCACAATCGCCCACAGGGTCATCAGCAGAATGCGCACATCAAATAAAAATGAATAGTTGTGGATATAATAGAGGTCATCTTCCACCCGGATATTGTACGCTTGCTGGTGGGCGCGGTGATTCACCTGCCACCAACCGGTCATACCCTGCGGAACCGTGAAACGCACATGCTGCCACGGCTCGTACCGTTCCACCAGCCACGGCAGTTCCGGGCGGGGACCGACCAAACTCATATCGCCTTTGATGACATTCAGCAATTGCGGCAGTTCATCCAAACTGGTGCGGCGCAAAATTCGCCCTACACGGGTGACACGGGGGTCGTGCCGAGTCTTTTTCAAGCCGATGGAATCGCCATTTTGCACAAACAGTTCCGTTTCGCGGCGGTCAGCATCGGCGTGCATGGTGCGAAATTTCAGCATATTGAAAATTTTTCCGCCCTCACCGACCCGCTGTGCCGTGTAGAAAATCGCACCGGGCGAATCAAGTTTGATGAGCGCCATTGCCGCCAGCGACAACGGCAGAGTCAGCACCAGCAAAATGCTCGCCGCGGCAATATCGAAACTGCGTTTGATGAGCCGGTCGAATGCGCTGATAGCGGGTTCGCGCAGCCCGATGAGCGGCACTCCGGCAAAATCTTCGATGGTGGCGCGGACGAATGCCAAATCGACCACATCCGGCACCAGTCGCAGATTCACCGACAGCGGTTGCAGTTGCAGCACCAATTCCCGCAAAATCTGCTGATGGTTCGGCGGCATGGCGAAAATGACTTCATCAATGTCGTGATTTTTTACCAATGACGGCAGGTCGTTCAACCTGCCAATCGCGGTGGGGGCATCACCGGCAAAACCGACCAATTCCAACCCCGACCATGCGAACGTTTCAATTGCCGCCGCCACATCGCGCGCCAAGTCGCCGTATCCGGCAATTAAAACCCGGTATCGCGATTGAATGGTTTTGCGGTTGTTT
>JANTHQ010000342.1 GCA_024762375.1 Anaerolineaceae bacterium | reverse complement strand
AGTAGCGGTATCGGCAGCGAAAGTAAAATTTTTACGGCGATTTTATGGCACTCTCACCCGATTATCTGATAACCCTATTTTTGATGTTCGTCCGCATTTTGGCGATGTTTATGACTGCGCCCATTTTTAGCAGCAAAAACATCCCCAATACTGCTAAAATCGGTTTTTCGGGCATCTTGGCGATGGTACTGCTGCCGATTGACGGCGTTGCGCCTGCCCCCACCGAGCTGGGGCCGTTTGTGCTCGCTGTGGCACAAGAGGTTTTGCTCGGCGCGCTGTTGGGGTTCGCCAGCAATTTGGTTTTTGTGGCGGTCAGTATGGGTGCAGGGATGATGGGCTTGCAGGTGGGGTTCCGTGCGGCAAGTTTATTCAACCCGGTGTTCAATGCCTCCAGCGCCGCGCTCGACCAATTTTACTCGTTTTTGGTTGCGGCGCTTTTTCTGGCAATTGACGGGCATCACTGGCTGATATTGGCATTGTCGCGCACATTCAAACTGGTACCGGTCGGAACGTTCGCGTTTACCGCCATTACCATTGACCGGCTGGTTTCGCTCACAGCGCAGGCATTTGTCGCCGCAGTGCAGATTGCGCTGCCGGTGGTCGGCGTGCTGCTGCTGGCAGATGTCGGGCTGGGGTTGATTGCCCGGGCTGTGCCGCAGGTGCAGATTTTCTTTCTCAGCCTGCCGCTGAAAATTGGTTTGGGCTTGCTGATGCTGGCATTCACGTTAACGGTGACACTGCCGATGATAAAAGATTATCTGTCGAACACGGTTGGCAATTTGATGGCACTGGGATTGCAGTAGCATATTTTTGGAGCGATTTTGAGCGATGGCCGGCGAAAAGACTGAAGCCCCGACCCCCCGAAGGCGGCAAGAGGCACGCAAAAAAGGGCAAGTTGCCAAAAGTATGGAAGTGAGCACCGCACTGGTGCTGCTGGGCAGTTTTTGGGTGCTCAAATCGATGGGCGGTTATTCCGGAGCAACCTATATGGCGCTGATGAAACGAAGCCTTTCCAGTTTGGGAACGGTCGAATTGACACCGAATACCGTTTATGATGGTGGCATAGCGCTGAGCGTGGCGATGTTGCAAATGCTGGCGCCATTGGTTGCGGCGACACTGGTCATCGGCGTGGTGGCAAATTTGGGGCAGGTGGGACTTCTGTTTTCGCTGGAAGCGCTAAAACCCGACCCAAAGCGCATCAACCCCATCAGCGGCGCGAAACGTTTTTTCTCGTTGCGCGGGGTCGTCGATTTACTCAAATCGCTGGTGAAAATCTTCATCGTCGGCATTGTGGTCTACGGTTCGCTAAAAGATAATTTTGCGGTGCTGCTGGCTGCCCCCCGCGTCAGTGTCGGTTCGACCGTGGGCGCAATCCTCAAAATTGCGATGGACGCAGGTATTCGGGTGGGGGTGGTGATGCTGGTTATCGCCGCAGCAGACTATCTGTATCAGCGATACGAATTTGAAAAAAGCCTGAAAATGTCCAAGCAGGAAATTCAGGAAGAAATGAAACGATACGAAAACCCCCAACTGAAAGCCCGCATTCGTTCACGCCAGCGGCAATTGGCGATGAACCGGATGATGGCGGCGGTTCCCAAAGCGGATGTGGTCATTACCAACCCGACCCATTTCGCGGTGGCACTGCAATACGACCGCGCAAAAATGCACGCGCCGCAGGTTGTTGCCAAAGGACAGCAGTTGGTCGCGCAGCGCATCAAAGAAAAGGCAAAAGAAAACAACGTGCCGCTGGTAGAAAACAAGCCGCTGGCGCGCAGCCTGTTCAAATCGGTGGAAATTGGGCAAGAAATTCCGGGCGATTTATATGCCGCCGTCGCCGAGGTGCTGGCGTTTGTTTATCGTCTGAAGCAAACCGTACACGCATGGTAGCCATGGGAGCATAACGAATGGCAGTAAATGTTGAAGCGAAATCAACCGGATTTAACTGGCGCAGACTTTTAGGCAATAGCGATGTGGTGTTGGCCGTCGCCGTGATTGCCATTGTGGCGATGATGGTCATTCCCGTGCCACCGGCGATGCTCGATGTGCTGTTGGCGCTCAATATTTCGGTGGCCGTCACCATCGTGCTGGTGTCGCTGTACATCAAAGAGCCGCTGGAATTTTCGGTGTTCCCGTCGTTGCTGCTCATCCTCACCCTGTATCGCCTCAGTTTGAACATTTCATCCACCCGATTGATTCTGCTGTATGCCAATGCCGGAAAAGTCATCACCGCATTCGGTAATTTTGTGGTTGGCGGAAATTACATCGTCGGTATTGTGGTGTTCCTCATTTTGATGGTCATTCAATTCATCGTCATTACCAATGGCGCGGGGCGTGTCGCTGAAGTCTCGGCGCGGTTTACGCTAGACGCGATGCCCGGTAAACAGATGAGCATCGATGCCGACCTGAATGCCGGGCTCATCACCGAAGACCAAGCCCGCCAGCGCCGAAAAGTCATCGAAAATGAGGCAGACTTTTACGGCGCGATGGACGGTGCGAGCAAATTCGTCAAAGGCGATGCCATCGCCGGGATTGTGATTGTGCTGGTCAATATCATCGGCGGCTTTGCCATCGGCGCGATACAACATCACATGAGCCTGCTGGAAGCCCTGCAAACCTACACCTTGCTCACCGTGGGCGACGGGTTGGTTTCGCAGATACCGGCGCTGCTCATCAGCACCGCCACCGGTATCATCGTTACCCGCACCGCCGCCGAGAAAAATATGGGCAGTGATGTGGTCACACAGATGACCAGCAACCCCCGCGCGCTGATGATTGTCTCGGCGATGCTGATTGGTTTTGCGCTGGTTCCCGGCTTGCCGAAAGTGCCGTTTCTGCTCATCAGCGCAGTGATGGGCGGTGGCGCATACTGGCTGAACAAACAACAAACCGCTATCCGGGTGGATGCCGAAATTGAGGCGGAAGAGCAGGCCAAAGCCGCCGCACCCGCGCTAGAGCAAGAGCCGGTCACCGAACTGTTGCAAGTTGATGCGCTGGAAGTGGAAATCGGCTATGGGTTGATTCCGCTGGTGGAAGGCGGGGCGAACAGCAGCCTGCTGAACCGCATCACGATGATTCGCCGCCAAATTGCGCTCGAAATGGGTTTCATCGTGCCAAAAATTCGCATCCGAGACAATTTGCAATTGCCGCCCAACTCGTATGCCATCAAATTGCGCGGCGAAGAAATTGCGCGCGGCAATCTGATGGTCGGGCATTATCTGGCGATGCCCGCCGGGCCGGTTGCCGAGGAAGTACCCGGCACACCCACCGCCGAACCCGCATTCGGTTTGCCAGCCACGTGGATTGACGCCACCCAAAAAGAACGCGCCGAAACGCTCGGCTATACCGTGGTCGACCCCGCATCGGTGCTGGCAACCCATCTGACGGAAGTCATCAAAGGGCACGCCCCCGAAATTCTGACGCGACAGGATG
>JANTHQ010000341.1 GCA_024762375.1 Anaerolineaceae bacterium | reverse complement strand
GTACCACGAGCCGCCCCGCAGGACGCGCGTGCCCGCCACGTTTTCATCCTCTCTGCCATCGTCTGCGCGGTACGGGTAGGATTGATAAAGCGTATGCGTCCATTCCCACACGTTGCCGGTGACATCCAGTACCCCGCTTGCAGATGCTCCGGCAAGGTACATTCCCACGGCGCTGGTTCGTCCAATTGTACGGTCTATATTTGCCTTATCGTCATCCCAGTCATCGCCCCAGGCGTACACCCGTTTGTGACGGCGGTCAGCATCCCAGCCCGCCATCTTTTCCCATTCCGCTTCAGTCGGTAACCGCACAAGGTAGGCTTCAGGCAAATTCAGGATGTGGGGGTCAATCAGTTCATTCAACCAACGGCTATAAGCCATCGCTTCGTGCCAGGTTATGCCCACCACCGGCTGGTTGGGTTGGTTAAATCCGTCATCTTTCCAGTACCACGGCTGGCGGCGGTGTTCTACCGTGCGCTGCGCCAACCATCGCCGGTAATTTTCTCGCGTTTCCTCACTTGAGATGAATGTCAAATCCGGTTCCGGTTCTTTACCGGTAAGCCACAGCTTGCCCGCCGCCGTCCACCACGCCGGGTTTTCATACCCGTCGGCGCGAATGAAGCAGGCATACTGGGCGTTGGTCACCGGATATCGCGCAGCGTAAAATGCGGGCAGTGATTGTTCGTGCTGTTCTTCATCGCCCCAGTTATCTTCATTCGGGTTTCCACCCAGCAAAAAGTCACCGGCAGGAATAGATACCCAATCAATATCAGGTTTAACGCCCTGGTCCGCCATCCAAAAAGGAAATTCCACTCGCTTGCCACCCTTATCCAGCACACCCACGCCGGGACGAACATCACCCAGTTTTGCCAACACCGCACCAATGTTCGCCCGCGTCGGGGGCCGCAAAATTTCTTCGGCAGTCAAAGCGGCGGTCAACCAGTTGCGCACGCGGTCAACCATCAACGTAAACTTGCCCGGTTGCCCACTCATTGCTTCGGGACGCACCCGTTCCATCAAAAAATTCGTTTCATCCAACATCGTACCGCATAGCTCGGCATAGCCCGCCGTATCCGGCGTCAGGGTATCGTCGGTGGGGGGTGCAGGCAGCAATTCATCCACCAGATTTTTCAACATGGTGGGTCGATTTCGCAACGCACCGGCTGCCAGTAAAAATACTTCACGCCACCACGACGGATCGCGACGCACGCGCCTGCAAATCATTTCTTCGGGCTCTACCTGTTGCAACAGATACGAGGCCGTAAGATATTCTTGAAAGGTTCGGTGTGGAAAAGCATAGGTTCGCGGCCCGCGTGCCACTAACAATCCGGCGCGTTGCTGCACATAGGCAATAACTTCATCAGCTGTGTCGACACTGTGCAGTTCTTTCTCCAACTCGTCGCGCAACAATTCGCGCGAAATATTCGCCGCCCGCTCATTGCGGTCTTCGGCGGTTTCCTGCAATTCATGCACGGTAAATGCCACCCGCTCCAACGCCGACTGAATCTGAGTGACACTGATACCCAGCCGCATTACCAATCCGTCTTCAAGCTTCCGCACGCCGCCATCGGTTTCTCGGATAATACGATTATCCCACCGCTCTAATAGCAATTCAACCGTGCGGCGGTACAGTTCAGCACGGTCTCGTGGCAGCGAGCCGTCCACACCATGGACATGTGCCATCAAGGTTAGCAGCAACGGATATTGCGCCAATTCGGGCAGGTGGGGGTATGCGGCAATTGTTCTTATCAGATGGTCCGCCTCGTCCGCACACTTTTCTTCGCTCCAATTTTTATGCAATCCCACTACCTGATACCAGCGCTGGGCAAAATCCGCTATCTGCGGTTCATCGAAAAGCCCTAAAACCACCACCGGGAAGGTTTGATCGGGCAGTCGCCACGGTGCGTCGGTATCTTGATAGGCGTAACTGCGACAGGTAACGACCACTTTTGCGGTTTTGGGCAATTGCTCGGAAAAACGACTCACAGCATTAATTATGCGACTGCGTTTCTTCTCCGCGTCGGTTTCGCTGACTTCATCCAGCCCGTCAAAGAAAACAATGCCACCCTCATGCGTGAGGATGGTTTTAAGTTCCGAAAACGCTTCCCGACATCCCCAATGCGCCAAATCATCTTCCAGAAAATCCCAAACATCCCCCGCTGTTCCTTCGCTATCAGCGGGTAACCACGCTGCAAACTGCCGCAAAATAATGCGCACTGGTAGCGGGGCTTCGTCCTCGCGCCAACCTGCCAGCGATACCCGCTCACCCAACCGGCGACGGCTCAATTGTGCGGCCACGTAATTGACCAGCGTACTTTTTCCACCGCCCGGTTCACCCAAAATAACCAGGCGCGGCACCGCTGCAATCGCTTCGACGGCAGCAACCGGCTCGCCCTGTTCCATTCGCATACCCTCAATTTCTTTCTCAACAACGCGGTCGGTATTGCGATCAGGCATCAATGCTTCTGCAACCGTTTGGTTCTCACGGCGGAACACGTTTTTCAAATAGAGGTTGGTGTACACTTCTGAAACGCCCAACGGAATACTACGAATGGCTCCTCCTTCCAGCCGGGTTTGCACAATGGGAGACAGGTCGAGCGGATTGCAGTAATTTTGCAGCGTCTTTAAATAGTGTTCTTCCCATTTTTGCGGGATAAAACCGGAGGTCAATGCTGAGGGGAGGGCAAACGTTGCCAACACCCCATTGACCACATTTTCGGCGATGATGGTTTCTGCCGTAATGCCGAAATTCAGCGCCCCGGAGGCAACCGCCTCTTTCAAAAATGCCACCAGTTCGCGCATTTCTTTCAGAATGTCGCCCTGAATACGGGTTTGAGTGAGAAGATTGCCGGTTTGGACTTCATCCCGCAATGCCGGTTCCTCCGTGATGGCAACCACAAACGCGGCTTCAAAAGCACGCATCCCCATTCGGAAATCAAGTCCGGGCAGGGTGGCAGCATCGTAACCGGCTGCCTCAAAAATAATCGCCAACTCATCCGTAGCCAGCGGCTCGCCACGCAACAACCGCGCCACTTCCTGCCCGGTATCGCGGTCAGCGAAGAATTTTTTGAAGATGTCTTCCAATAAGTGGTCTTCATCCCGGGTTTGCGTCGCCGAGGTCGCCAGCAGCGCCACGACCCCGGCTTGTACAGCCCGTTGGAACCCTTTTTGATTTTCCGGCTGCGATAACTTCTGGCGAACTGACCGCGCTGCCCCGGCAATCGTCTTTTCGACGGCGAGCGCTGTCAGTTCGGCCACCACGGCGGCGGTGAATGTGTCCATATCGTGCCTCCAGTTTGGTTAAAAGAGTGTTTGTGCCGCCTGATAGAGCATGGTCGCCGTGGCGACGGCTTTGACGATGATGGGGCCGGCTTTGGCAGCGGCATCGAGCGCTTTGCCGGTGTTGGTGATGTATTCCAGCGTTTCTTTGAGGCGGTTG
>JANTHQ010000340.1 GCA_024762375.1 Anaerolineaceae bacterium | reverse complement strand
CGCTCCGCCAATATTCGATGCCAGCACTTCCGATACCAAAAATGGAATGGGACTGATGCCCAAATTGGCGGCAACATACAGTGTCACCGGCGCGATGAGCACCACCACTGTCACATTGTCCAGCGCCGCAGATGTGACGGCCGTAACCAGCGCCAGAAACACCAAAATGCGGAACGGGTCGCGCTTGCCCATTTTTACCGCTTGAATTGCCAGCCACTGGAAAACGCCGGTCTGGCTCAAAATTCCGGCGATAACCATCATCCCGGTCAGCAGGAAAATGACATTCCAGTCTACCGCATGGCCGAATGCTTCTTCCTGTGAAATAATGCCCAGCCAAATCATTAAAAAGCCGCCAATCAACGCTGCGACAGTGCGGTGCACTTTTTCGCTGACGATGACGGCGTAGGTTATTACAAAAATTGTGCCTGCAATGAGGGCTTGATTGCCCGAGGCAGTTGCAGCAGCGTGTTCCATAGTCTATTCACCTTTTGCCATTTTTTGATTTTTTGCGTATAGCACCAATAATTCGATGCGGCTAAGGCAGCCGACCACCTCTTCTTGTTTGTTGACAACCGGAATACCGGACAGTTGATTCTCGTGCATCCGCACAAAAGCAGTTTTGACGGTATCATCTTCTGAAACAGAAACGGGAGGCAGCATTGCGTCTCCGGCGGTGCGCGTTTGGGTCAGTTTGGCGAAGTTCATTACTTTGTCGAAATCGGTGCTCTCTGCCAAAAACTCTTCCGGAACCACGTCCATGAACAAATCGTCCATCAGGGTGCGCAATGGCAGCAACCCAACCAGATGTCCCCGCTCGTTGACCACACAAGCGATGGTGGCGCTCGGTTCGGCAGCGACTGCCTCTGCCACTTCAATCAATTCCTGATTGGGTTTGACCAGCACCGGGTTGCCGTACATGGTTTTTTCCAGCTGGCGAATGGGTGTTTGGCGGGTCACAAGTTCGGGTGTGCCGAGCGCCGGTTCGTAGGTGGCAGGTTTTTCGGGGGCGGCGATTGCATGCCGCAAGCCTTCCACGTAACTCACCGGGATGGTGAACAGCAAGCCGGTGTTGTCTTTTCTAAAACTGCCGGTAATTTGTTCTGCCGCAGCGATGGCTTTTTCCAGCAGTGCGTCATCATCGAATACCGAAAAAACCGTTTTGGTGCGAACAGCATCTGAGCTGAACAAATCGCCCAATGCTCCCAAACCAACTTCATCGAGCCACGTTTTGGCGCTATGCCCACCGGCACTGCGCAAAACAGTGATACCCTGCACCCCAATTTCATGCCATGTGTTCAGTAATGTGGGAAGTTGTTCGGGGTCGTACAATACCACTATCAATGCTTGAGCCATAAGGATCCTCCTAAAATTTCAAAAGTGTGTGCCGACACAACTATTTTTTTATCGGCAGAACGGCAAAAAACTCCATAAAAAACACGTAAAGAAATATTCCGGTCAAAAATTGAAATGCTGATTATTACTGAAAATTGTTGTTGCCCCGTGTGGTTTAAGCGGCAAAATGGCGCTATTGGCAAAATACTCAAAATTGAAAGCGGTCACATCGCCCGCCGAGAGCCCCGGCACGGGCAGCAATCGCGCGGTGAGCGGTTTGTCCAGCACCACCGACAGCGTCGCCACATCGAGCATCACCGCCGCAATTTGGTCGGTTGTGCTGTCGCCGGGGATGGGGATGGTGTCCAGCCCGGTGCCGCACACCGCCGAATAAAGAAGCAAATCGTTCACGCCGAATGTGCCGTCAATGGCACGTTGTGCCAAAACCGAATCCTCCAGCACGGGGAGCATCACGCCATTATAGCCGGTCGGACGGGGATTGGCTTCTTTTAAAATGCGCGTCAAAAATGCGGTGGCGAAAAGTGTGCCGTGCCCGCCGAAAGCATCCACACCGAGATGTTCCATCGCTCCGCCGATGGAAATTTTCGGCAGCGGGAAAGGCGCCAGCGAAAAATCAATTCCACCGAATGCGAATCCGTGTGCCGCCGCCAGCGAGTCGGCGATGGCAGCCAGTTTTTCCCCCGTGCGGGAAATGGCTTCCGCCAGCGAATTCCGCGCGTCTGCCAGCGAATCGGCATTTTGCAGCGCAGAAACGGCCACATCCGCCGCTTCGGTGGCGATGGCGAACGCCGGTGCACCGCCGTGATGGTATGAGCCGGGAAAGAAGGGGGTTTCGGCGGGCACATTTGCCAGCAGTGCGAACCGTAAATTGCCGAACCCGTCGGCAGATTGCGCCCCAATGCGCCGCACGGCAGCGGCGCAGGCGCGGATGGCATCC
Source organism: Anaerolineaceae bacterium (assembly GCA_024762375.1). Classification (GTDB taxonomy): domain Bacteria; phylum Chloroflexota; class Anaerolineae; order 4572-78; family 4572-78; genus JANTHQ01. The sequence goes on along the minus strand of JANTHQ010000340.1, from coordinate 1,149 downwards.
AAATTGATGCCATTAGCGGTGGACGCGACCACCGCGCTGGTGAAAACGGTTTCGGTGGCGGCAATCAGTTCCGGTACGGCGGCGATGGCGCGGAGGTTGGCGGTGGGGGAATCGGCGATGATTGCACCCGCCGAGACATATTCAATGCCATGACGACGGGTTTCCCGCTCCAGCCATTGCCCAAAGGCGGCAATCGCGGCGGGGGATGTTTCGGATAGTGTTTCGGTGAGCGGTGGGAGCGCGAGTCGCAGGGTTTGCACCTCAAACCCGGCGGTCTCAAATTGCGGTTTCGCGGTGTGCAAAAAGTCGGCGGCGCGGGCGATGGCAGCAGCATCGGTGGGCGATGCCAGTTGAATGAAGGCGGTGATGGCGCGTATTTTCATCGGTTCCCTCCGTGAATGTTAATCGCAAGCGGTTGATTATACATTGAAAGTGCGGAAAAATAAAGAACCAAAAAGGCGGCTCACGCGAGCCGCCTTTTGAGTGTTTGGAGGGTTTTCTTAACGTAAATCCGAGGCTTTTCTGAAAACAAAATGTGGTGATTTTCCAAAAATCCTTGGCATGTCATTCCCGCGAAGGCGGGAATCCATAGGCTTCTGCAATGGATTCCGGACAATTCGCTGCGCGAATTTCCGGAATGACGACCACCGCGAGCCGAGGTTGCTTATTTTTTGCGCGGCAGTAACCGCGAGCCAACTGCCAGATATTGATAGCCGTCGTTGACCAAGTCCAAATAATCGGGAATCATACGCCGCCCGTCAATGATGAGGTACGGCGGTTGTGCCGTGTTGCGGATGGTGGATGACAAACCGCGGAATTCTTCCCAGTCGGTGGTGATGAACAGCGCATCTGTGCCTTCGATGGCTTCTTGCGCGCTGTTATGATAACTGATTTTCTCGAACAAGTTGTTGTTCTTCGGGTTGAAATAGTGTTTGGCTTCTTCGATTGCCAGCGGGTCATACGCGCGAATGGCTTTCACGCCACGACCGAGCAGGGCTTCAACCACTTTTAACGCGGAAGAATCGCGCATGTCGTTGGTTCGTTTTTTGAATGCCAGCCCCATCAGCGCGACGGTTTTGTTGTTAAAATTGAACCCGGCTTCGTTCACCGCGCGGTCAATCAGGTAGGTTTTTTGATATTCGTTAATCT
>JANTHQ010000339.1 GCA_024762375.1 Anaerolineaceae bacterium | reverse complement strand
GGCGTGCAATTGGCGAATGGTTTCTAAAATTGCATCGCCGATGTCGTCGGTGGGTGGCGGTGATTGCGCCCAAAAATGTGCTTGCAGCGAGCAGTCGGTGATGCGTTCTATTTGGTTGGGCGAAAAAACAGGCGGTGCAGACACGGTAACTCCGCAAAAAAGGGTATTTTTATGATGCCACAGTTTGTCAAAAAGCACAAATGTTCGGTTTTGGGCAAAAGAAAAACCCGACAGGAGCCGGGCTTTGAATTGGATGTCCGATTACTTTTCTTGTCCCAGGGCGAAGCCTTTGGTAAATTGTTCGTGCAGCACGATGAAAATCAGTAGTGGCGGCAACATAGCCAAAATTGCGCCGGCCATAACCACGCCCCAGTTGGTCACATCCTGCTGGGCAGTCATCTGCCGTAACCCAACTTGTACCACCTGTCGTGCATTTTCACGGATGACAACCAACGGCCAAATGTACATATTCCACATGTAGATGAACTGAATGAGCGCCATGGCGCCGATGGTGTTGCGCGACATGGGTACGAGCACACTCCACAAAAAGCGTACCGGCCCTGCGCCGTCCACGCGGGCGGCATCGGCCAACTCGCCGGGAATGCTCGAAAAGTGTTGCCGGAAGAGAAATACCCCGGTAGCACTGGCCAGAAACGGGACGGTCAGTGCGGCGTAATTGTTACCCCAGCCCAAATCGGAAACCAGGTTGAACAGGGCAATAATCATAATTTCGGTGGGCATCATCAGGGTGAACAGGATGAAATAAAAGACCACGTTTTTCAGGGGAAAATCAAAATACACCAGACCCAACCCGGCAAACATCGAGAATATGGTTTTGAAAATCATCACAATCGCGGCGATGATTAAACTGTTGTACATATATAATCCCAAATTAAAATCGTTCCACGCGACACGGTAATTGTCAATCATCGCTGTGCCAAAACCGAGTGTTGGTGGGTAATGAAAAACTTGGGCGCGGGTTTGGGTAGATTTCGACAGGGCAAAAAGTACCGGCGCCATCACCAGCAGGCTGATGATAATCAAACCAAGGTGGGTGAGAATTTGGTTGCGTGTATGGCGTGACATGTTACCCTCCGTAATAAACTTTCTGCCCGCTGGTGCGGAATTGGATGATGGTCAATCCAACCACCAGTGCGAACAAGATTACCGATTGGGCAGCGGCAAGCCCGGTTTTGTAATATTCGAAACCATCGCGGTAGAGGTTGTAAATCATCACGTTGGTGGCATCCAACGGGCCGCCTTTGGTCACGATGTCAATCATCCCGAACAGGTCGAAGAAGGAATAGGTGATGTTGGTGATGAGCAGGAAGAAGGTCATCGGCGACAGAAGGGCAAACGTAACTTTCCAAAAGCGCTGCCATGCGTTTGCCCCGTCGATAGAGGCGGCTTCCAGCACTTCGGTGTTGAGGTTTTGCAGTCCGGCCAGATAAAAGACGACATTATACCCCAGATTCCGCCAGATGCTCGCCATGATAATCAGTGTGATTGCCAAACTTGGTTTGCCCAGCCAGTTGAGCTCACTGCCGGTTACCAGTGATGTCAGATAATTTACCGTGCCATAACCCGGCGAGAACATAAACAGGAAAATCACACCGGCAACGGCGGGCGACAGCGCGAAGGGCCAAATGAGCAGTACCCGGTAAATAGAAGCGCCGCGGATTTTCTGGTTTGCCAGCATCGCAATGGCCAGCGAAATCCCCAGCCCACCCACTACCACGACGGCCGCGATGAGGACCGTAACCCAGATGGTGTGCCAATAGTTCGGGTCTTGGGCAAGGTCAACAAAGTTTTCCAGCCCAACGAATTTCTTTCGCAGCCCCAAAAAGGCGACGCGATAGGTTGACAAAACGAATGTTTGAATGACCGGATAATATAAAAACACCACCAGAATAAACAGCGTTGGTGATAAAAATACGAACGGGAGAATTTTACCTTTGAACTTTGCGGTACTCATAGGCTCCCCTTTTGATGTGTGGATGCGCGGGAGAGGATGAGCCGGCATCCTCTCCCGCAGTTTAAAAATGAGCCGATGCGCGGGCACCGGCTCATGGCTAAATTATTCTACCGATTTGTTGTAATCTTGAATGGCTTTGTCGGCGTCTTTCTTGGCGGCAGACAGCGCTTCGTCAACCGTTGCTTCGCCGGCAAGCACTTTTTCCACTGCTTGCTCGATGATGGTGCGGACTTCGGGGAATGCACCGATGAGCGCGCCTTGGGTGGCTTTGGTTTCTTTGGTTTCCAACAGCTGGTCAAACGCGGCGCGGTATGCCGGGTTGCGCTCGAACCAGTTTTCAACTTCCAGCACATCTACGGCAGATTTGCGGACGGGGAAGTAGCCGGTGGCTTTGTGCCAGCGCACGGCGTTTTCGGTGTTGGTGAACCAAATCATAAAGTCTTTGGCGGCTTGCAGTTCGTTGTCAGGATGGTCTTTGGTGAGCCAAATGCTGGCGCCACCGACGACCACGCCCTGGCGTTCGCTGCTGGCGGGATAGGGCAGGTAAGATGTCCCCAGTTCGAAGCCGTTTTCGGCGGCGTCATTCTGGCGGTTCACCACGTCACTGGTCGAGGTAATTTCCATGGCGGCTTGGCCGGAAACGAAAATCGCATCTGCGCCGTCCCAGTCTTCCAATTTGCCGCTATAGGCATAGTAGCCTTTGTCGTACATTTCTTTCCACCAGCTTACGATGGTTTTGGCGGCATCACCGTCGAGGTAAACTTCAGTGGCACGGGCATCGCGGCCATTGCCGTTATTTGCCAGTTCGGCGCCCATGTTGGCCATCCACTGTTCGAAGAACCAGCCGTGCAGCGGCCATGAAATGCAGTTTTTGGCTGCGCCACTGGATACGATGGTGTCACACACATCCAGCATCTCTTCGAAAGTCTGGGGCGGTTTTTCGGGGTCTAACCCGGCAGCGCGGAAGATATCTTTGTTGTAATACAGAATCGGGTTCGAGGAGTTCCACGGCAGCGAGTTGAATTTGCCATTGATTTTGTAGTAGTTGGCAACGGCGGGAATGTAATCATCGGGTTGGAATTCGATGCCCTGCACTACATCTTCAATGGGCATGAAGATACCGGAATCCAGCGCCAATTGCGAGCCAATTTCGAAAATCTGCACCACGTGCGGGGCGTTGCCCTGCTGCGCGGCGAGAATGGCTGCATTTAGCGTGTCGCGGTACGAGCCTTTGTTTTCCACTCGGACATACACGCCGGGGTGGGTGTAGTTGTAGTCGGCAACCATACGTTCGATGAGCAGTTTACGGCCGCCACCAAATGCGTGCCAGAAGTCAATGACGGTGGCGCCTTCGGGAATTTGTTCTTCGGCTGCTTTTTCTACGATGACGGTTTCTTTGACCACAACGGTCTCGACCACTTTTTGGACTTCGCCGCCGGTGGCCGCCGGTGCTGAGCCACCGCTATTGCAAG
>JANTHQ010000338.1 GCA_024762375.1 Anaerolineaceae bacterium | reverse complement strand
TGAGTATTTCAACAATCCGAATCTCAGCGGAGCGCCCGCAAAAACCCAATCCGAAACCGCCATTGATTACGATTGGGCCGACGGTGCACCCACAAGCGGCATCCCCGCCGATTATTTCTCGGTGCGGTGGACAACCAACGCCCAGTTTTTGGCAGGTACATATGATTTCAGCGCCACAGTGGATGATGGCGTGCGCGTATGGGTGGATGGCGAATTGCTGATTGACGAATGGCAGCCACAATCTGCGACAACTTTCACCGCGCAGAAAACGCTCTCGGCCGGAACGCACCGCGTCCAAATGGCATATTTTGAAGCCACCGGTTACGCCGTCGCCAAACTGAGCTGGAATCTCGCCAGTCCCGGCGGTGGCACACCGCCCACACCTACTCCAACCGGCGACACCATCGAAGTGGACAATCTGGACAGCGGTTTTCTGTGGGGCGGCGTATGGCGATACCGTCACACCGCCTACGGCGGCCAGCACCACTCGTATTTCTGGACACAGAACGCCACATTCTACCCCGAAAATTACGGCAAATGGACACCAACCTTCGCCCACGGCGGCGATTATCAGGTATGGGTGTACATCCCCGCCATGCCGAATGCCACCCGCAATTTGCGCTATCGCATTCTGCACAACAATGAACGCCACGACGTGATAATTGACCAGTGGACCACCGGCGGCAATTGGGTCAACTTGGGAACATACCACTTCAACGGCAGCAACATCGGCAAAGAATTCGTGGTGGCGTATGACAACACGCACGAGCCATACGCCAGTCGCACCATCGCCTTCGACAGCGTAAAATTTGTAGCACAGTAGCCATAACTCACACACTCATGGGGCAGGAGTTTCCTGCCCCATTTTTTTTGCCGACACACACCCGCCCGCGCTTTGACGTTCTCGATGAGCAAACGTATAATATCCCAACGAAATTTTGAACGACTGGACGTTTTATGACAACTGAACCTATAACAATTGAAGAAAATTGGTATGCTGAACCCTTCGAAAAACACGGCGGCTGCGGCGATGACGGCTGCGATGGTGGCGACTGCGATTGTACGCACGCCAGCATGAGCGAGCCGGAACGGCTGCCGCTCATCGAAGACATCTCGGCAATGTTCCCCAACGAGTGGCTGGTGTTCATCGTGCCGCCCGCCGAAGACGACGACCCTGCCCCAACTCACGGCAGGCTGGTGGCGCACAGCCCCAATCCCGATGAGATATTTGACGCGGCAAATGCCGTATTGTGGAATCAATGTGTGTACACCTTTTTCAACGGCGATTTTGCCGCGATGGAAGCCAGTTACGGCGACATGCTGAACGCCGACCTGCGCCCGGTGGAACAGCCCAATCCGGCGGCAAACAGCCCTCTCGCCGGCGATGAACCCGTGCCAACCAATCTGATTGACCTGATTCATTCCGCGCTCGACAAACTGTACCAAAAGCCGCCCAACCTAAATGAAGCCATTCGCCGTTTGCGAATTGCCAAAGTCCGCACGGCATACAACCCCGACAGCCCGCTGCACCCCATTTTGGATGCCGCGCTCGATGGGCTGGAAGTGGTCGAGCCGGATATTGAAACTGTCATTTTCCGGCTGGAAGATGATTTGACCGCGTTCAAAATGGAGATTTATTGATTCGTCATTTGTCCCTTGTCAATGGTCATTTGGACAGACGAAATTTGAAACCTGAAACTTGAAACCATAAAATAGAGAAACCACCATGACAACAATCAAAGCCGATGACATCGGGATCGAAACCAAATTACCCCACCGCAAGCCGCCATGGCTAAAAGTGAAACTCCCCGCCGGCGATGCCTACCAGCACGTGCGGCATTTGATGCGTTCCAAAAACTTGCATACCGTCTGCGAAGAAGCCATGTGCCCCAATCTCGGCGAGTGCTGGAGTCGTGGCACGGCCACCTTCCTTCTGATGGGCGACATCTGCACCCGCAGTTGCAGTTTCTGCCACATCAAAACCGGGCGACCGCTGCCGCTGGATGAAGATGAACCGCGCCGCATCGCCGAAACCGTGCGGCAAATGGATCTGAACCATTGCGTGCTCACCTCTGTCAATCGCGATGAACTGCCCGACGGCGGCGCACACATTTTCGCCAACACCATCGAAGCAATTCGGCGCGTGCTGCCCACCTGCACCACCGAAGTGCTCATCCCCGATTTTAAAGGCGATGACGCCGCGCTGAAAATGGTGATGGATGCCCGCCCATCCATTTTAAACCACAATACCGAAACCGTGCCGCGTCTGTATCGTACCGTGCGCCCGCAAGCAAATTACCGCCGCTCGCTGCACGTGCTGGCGCAGGCCAAAGTGTTCGACCCGCAAGCCGTCACCAAAACCGGCATTATGGTCGGCTTGGGCGAAACAAAAGAGGAAGTTATCGCTCTGATGCGCGATTTGCGCGAAATTGATGTAGACATCATGACCATCGGGCAATACCTGCGCCCCACAAAATTCCATTTGCCGGTATACCGGTATGTCCACCCCGATGAATTTCAGGAATATCACGACATCGGGATGGAAATGGGTTTCAAATGGGTCGAAGCAGGCCCGCTGGTGCGCAGCAGTTATCACGCCGACGGGCAAGCCGACGCGCTGGCAATCCACGCCCGATAGCCGATGAACACCCCAAAATGTCATACCGGAATTTTCCACAGGAAAATATCCGGTATCCACTGTTCAATATTATGGATTCCGGACAATTCGCTACGCGAATTTCCGGAATGACAAAAACGCCAAACCTGAATTCGGGATAAGCAAAACAATACTCAAATGAGATAAAAATAGTCCACAGATTCACACAGATTCACACAGATTCGCACTGATTTTTTATCTTTTCTGTGAAAATCTGTGTTTATCTGTGTCCATCTGTGGACAGAAAATCTTATCCCGAGCTGAGGTTCCAAGCTAACATCATGAATTCTAATCGCTTGTCCCATAAAGTGCTCATCACCGGCGCAACCGGTTTTTTGGGCAGTTATATCGTCGATTCGTATGTGCGGCGCGGCATCCCCGTGCGGGCAATGGCTCGCCGCAGCAGCGATTTGCGCTATCTGCAGCCGCATCTCGATTCGGGCGCGGCAGAACTGGTTTTCGGCACGATGACCGACTCCGACAGCCTGAAAAACGCCGTGCGCGGCGTAACCCACATCGTGCATGTCGCATCGGTGATTGGGCCCAACATCCCCAACGAAATTTACCGGAAAGTGAATGTAGATGGCACGCGCACGCTGGTGGATGCCGCCATCGCCGAAAATGTCCACCGTTTCACGCTCATCAGTTCCGTTTCCACCTACGGCGACGGCATCACCCCCGGCGGCATCGTCACCGAAGAAACGCCGCAAATCCCATCGAACCCGTATGGCGAGTCAAAATTCGCCCAGCAAGAAATTGTGTTCGCCGCCCACCGCGAACACGGACTGCCGGTGGTC
>JANTHQ010000337.1 GCA_024762375.1 Anaerolineaceae bacterium | reverse complement strand
AATTGCGAAAAAACCGGCTTGCGTTAAATTTTCTTGAACCGGTCAATGTCGCAAGACCGGCAGATGCACCGTGACGGTGGTTCCTTCTCCCACCACACTGTCAATTAAAATGTCTCCGCCGTGAGCACGTGCAATTTCCAGCGCGATAGATAACCCCAAGCCTGTCCCTTCTGTGCTGCGAGCGTGTTCCACCCGATAAAATCTGTCGAAAATGTGGGGCACATGTTCGGCTGGAATACCGATACCGGTATCTGCAACGGTTACCGTACAAATATCGTTCTGTGTTAAGGCCTGAACAGCAATGCTGCCGACCATAGTGTATTTTATGGCATTTCCGACAATGTTGACAAACATCCGTACGATAGTGTCGCGATCCCCCTTGATTATGATGTTAGATTGAATCTTCTGTTCAAAAACCAATCCCTTCTCTTCGGCAAGCGGAAACAGCGAGTCCATCACGTCTTCTAACAATTGTGATAAATCTATCGGTTCATAATTCAACGGATTGTTTCCACTGTCTCGTCGTGCCAAATGCAAAAGTTCCTCAATCAGTAATTTCATCCGGTGCGATTCGGCAGACAAATCGGTCAATGCCTGTTCATATTCATTCACCGTCCGGCGACGGGTCATCGTGCTACTCAGTATTGTTTGCATTGCGGCCAGCGGCGTCCGAAGTTCGTGCGAAGCGTCAGACGTGAATTGCCGTTCTCGGCGAAAAGCCTCTTCCAGTTGGGTGAGCATAGTGTCAAAGGTGGTTGCCAGTCGGCTGACTTCGTCATCGTTGTTTGGCATATTTAGCCGTGCCGACAAATCTTTTGTTGAAGCAATTTGGTAGGCTGTGCGAGTTATCTTATCGACGGGTAAAAGTGCCCGCTTAGCCAGAAAGTATCCGCCGATGGCGGTGGCGATTGCCAAAACCGGAATGCTGAACATCAAAATAGTCAGTAACTTTTCAAGCGTTTCGCTGACCTCATCCAGAGAATGCGCCACTTGGATGACGCCAATGGGCTGCGAGTTTTCTGTGATGGGCGCGGAATATACTCGGAATTTCTTGTCTGTTGAAGGCAGAGAGATGGTTATGAAGTTCGCTTTCCCTTGTTGCGCCAACTTTATTGTAGAAGAGGGCACCGGAAGTGAATGGTATGCCCCGACTTCTTGCAAAACTGCTCCTTGGGCATCGAGTACCCGAATGGTGAAACCCGTTTCGCTGACATCAACGCCTTCCAGGTTTTGAACAAAACCCTGCAAGGACGATAGTTGACCATTTTCTGCATTTAACCCCAAAACTGCTTGCGATGCATTCAGTGTCAGGGTGTCGTCAATGGTTGCCATCAAACCACGCGCCATGTTAACGTAAACCAACACGCCAAATATCACCAAAATTACAAATAACAGCAATGCCGTCCAAAGTGCAAAGCGGGCTCGAAGAGTTTTAAATAGTTTCATTGTCGTTCTCTGCCATTAAACGGTATCCCGCGCCCCGCACCGTGTGGATTAGTTTCTGGTCAAACGGGTCATCAATTTTCCGCCGCAAATTGCGAATATACACATCTACCACGTTAGATTGATTATATACATCATAATTCCAAACGTGCTCAGCGATTTCTGTGCGGGTCATAATTCGATTCGGTTCACGCATTAAACATTCCAGCACCGCATATTCTTTTGCAGTCAGGTTGATGATGTTGCCGCCCCGCATTACAATGTGGGTTGTGGTGTCCATGCTCAAATCGGCAAGGGTGAGTACTGAGGTTTTTGCGCTGTTGACGGATTGTCGTCGTGATAAAGCTCGGAGGCGTGCCAGCAGTTCTTTCAATTCAAATGGTTTGATGAGATAATCATCTGCGCCAGCATCAAGCCCCACCACGCGGTCATCGACAGTATCACGGGCGGTTAGCATTAATACGGGCACCTGATTCCCCTGATTGCGCAAAGTTTTGCAGACGGTTACTCCATCAATTTCTGGCAGCATTACATCCAGAACAATCAGGTCAAAGTCAACGACATCTGTCCAATCCAGTGCTTCTCTGCCTGTAAACGCCAAATCTACAGCGTAACCTTGTTCCTCCAACGCTCGCTTTATATAGTTTGCCATTGTTTGTTGGTCTTCAACAACTAAAACACGCATAATTTACCTTTCTAAATGGTCGATGTTATAAGGGCATTATCATCCCTGGTTCGGTTAATCAACTGCAATATTCCCCAAAAGACGCCAAACCATAAGCCGCCCATTATTGCTCCGGCAATTACGTCTGTGAGGTGGGCTTGTCCGGTGAAAAGTCCGAACAGAGCTATGGTAAATATCATAAAAGAGCTGATGGTACCGATGTGCACCCGAGCCTGCCAGTTTCGATTACGCCCCCAAACGTATGCTGTCCACGAATACACGGCTGTTCCCAAAAAGCTAGACAGGTGGGGAAATGAATACGCGGTCAGTTGCCACACTGGGTCGTGAACAGGAGGTAACGGACGCCGGAGTAGTATTTGCAATCCTACACCAACCAATAATGCACCAAAGATGTTAAATACCGATAAAATTATCAAAAATTTGTTTTTAGTTACCATTTGCCAAAATACAACTCCGATACCAATAACCACCAAAACTCGGACATCGCCTAGAAACGACAACCAATCCAACCATATCGGAAGTTCCGATACACCACCTTTCAACCATGTTGTCAGAAAATGGTCTCGAGCGTATAGTTCCGGCTCTCTTTCTACCCAATCATCAACGAGCATACCGAATATCCACCCACCTCCCACAAGCATGCTAATGTAAACAGCAACCCCCTTTTTCCCATAATGGATTATCCATAGCCATAAGCGCTGTACGACTGCCAACCAATATCCTGTTCGACTTGCCCAAAATGAACGTTCACTACCACGCCAGCGATGGTTTACCCAAAGCAACAATAGTGCAATACCAATCACGACGGCGCTAACAACGCCAATCCGATGCAGCCACATATCAACGATATGTAAATTTCTGCCAAAAAAATAGCCAACGCTACCCGCCGCAATTGCCCACGTAACACCCCCCAGCATGTTATACAGAAAGAATATCCGTGCAGGCATTTTGTTGATACCGGCCAGGTAAGCCACAATCATCCGCAAAAATGGCACAAACCGCGCCATAAACACTGTTTTGTGTCCGTGTTTAGCGAAAAATACCTTGCTTTTCGCCAATTTTTCGTCATCTATAAAATGCAAGCGAGACAAAATTTTCTGTCCATGTCGTCTACCCAAAGAGAATGCAATGTTATCGCCGATGATGGCGCCGGTTGCCGCGGATAAAATTACGGCTACAATATTTAGTTGACCCGTTGCCGCAATGGCGGCACCAATGATTAAAATTGTCTCGCCGGGCGCGGGAATACCCATACTTTCTAACCCGATACCCAGCGCGACAATGGGATAGCCAAAAGTTTGTATCAGTTGTTGCCAGTTCATACGCTA
>JANTHQ010000336.1 GCA_024762375.1 Anaerolineaceae bacterium | reverse complement strand
TTTTGATGGCAGGGATGACATCCATTCCGGTTTCATTATATGAAGCGGCAATGGTCGATGGCGCAACTGCATCGCAGATGTTTTGGCGCATCACCGCCCCGCTTTTGAAGCCGATTTTGATTTATATTTTCGTCACATCGCTGGTGGGCGGCATGCAGATGTTCGATATTCCCTACCTGCTCACCGATGGGCGCGGCTCGCCCGCCGGGTCGATTATGACCAACAATATTTTGATGTACCTGAAATTTGCCAGCAGCAAAGGGCATATCGGCGCGGCATCATCCGTGGGGGTGCTGGTATTCATTATGACATCGGTGGTGGCGTTGGGAATTTTCTACGTTTTGCGCGAAAAGAAATAGATTGGCGGGGGAAAAATCATGTTAAAAAGTTACACACTGAAAACCAATATTTTGCGGACGCTGGTTTATATCACGCTGGTGGTGCTAGTGCTGATTACCGTTGTGCCGATTTGGCTGCTGCTGGTCAATTCTACCCGTTCCACCGTAGAAATTCAGCAGGGAATCAGTCTGTTTCCCAGCACCCATTTGATTGAAAATTACCGGCTCATCGTCAGCAAAGGGTTGAATATGCCGCGCGGGTTTGGCAACAGCCTGTATGTTTCGCTCGCCACCACCGTCATTTCCGTGTATTTTGGAATGTTGACCGCATATGGCGTGGTGGTATACGATTTCCCCGGCAAGAAATTGTTCAACAATTTTATTGTGGTACTGGTGATGATTCCCATGCAATTGTCTATCATCGGGTTTTACCAATATATGTCGCGATTGGGGCTGGTGGATACCTTTGCTTCACTCATTTTACCGAGTATTGCTTCGGCGGGGGCGGTGTTTTTTGCGAAACAATATCTGGAATCGATGGTCATTCACGAATTGATTGACGCGGGGCGCATCGATGGCGCGAGCGAGCTGGGTATTTTCCACCGCATTATGTTCCCACTGGCCATGCCCGGCGCGGTCACGATGGGTATTTTCGCGTTTGTTGCCTCATGGAACAACTTTTTCAACGCGTTCATCCTGCTGTCGTCCATCGAAAAATACACACTGCCCATGCTGGTGCAAACCCTCCGCGGCGATGTGTACCGCACCGAATACGGCGCGATTTATCTCGGACTGGCCATCACCATCGTACCGATTATCATTATGTATGCGCTGCTGTCGCGGTATATCGTCAATGGAATTGCCATGGGCGCGGTGAAAGAATAATTCAATACAGGAAAAATAATATGACACACAATCTGACATTTCCGCAGGATTTTCTATGGGGCGCGGCAACCGCATCCTACCAAATTGAAGGCGCATGGAACGAAGACGGCAAAGGCGAAAGCATTTGGGATCGTTTCAGTCATACGCCGGGCAAAGTTTTCAACGGCGATACCGGCGACGTGGCCTGCGACCATTACCACCGCTGGCCGGAAGATATCGCGTTGATGAAATCGCTGGGGCTGCACGCCTACCGCTTTTCGATTGCGTGGCCGCGCATTTTCCCCGCCGGACGCGACGCAGTCAATCCCGCCGGGTTGGATTTTTACAACCGGCTGGTCGATGGATTGCTGGAAGCGGGCATTACGCCCTTTGTGACGCTGTACCACTGGGATTTGCCACAGGCATTGCAGGATGAGGGCGGCTGGCCTGCCCGTTCCACCGCCGAGGCGTATGTTGAATATGCCGACACGGTTTCGCGGGCGTTGGGCGACCGGGTGAAAAACTGGATTACATTCAACGAACCGTGGGTGAGCGCGTTCATCGGGTATGGGGACGGGCGGCATGCCCCCGGACACACTGATTTGCATGAAGCACTGGCAACGGCGCACCATCTGATGTTGGCGCACGGGTGGGCTGTATCACAGATTCGCGCCAACTGCCCCGACGGGCAGGTCGGTATCACGCTGAATCTGTCGCCGCATATGCCCGCGTCGCCCGGCACTGCCGACCGCGCCGCCGCGCGATTCGCCGATGGGCACAACAACCGCTGGTTTCTCGACCCGCTGCACGGGCGCGGCTATCCGTGCGATATGGTGGACGCTTTCGGTGACGCGATGGATTTCGTTCAACCGGAAGATTTGGACACCATCAGCGTGCCGGTGGATTTTCTGGGCGTGAATTATTACACGCGCGGCATTGCCCGCGCCGCCATCGATGAGTCGGAAAATGTGCCGCGCACCGTTTTTCGCGGCGGTGAAATCACCGAAATGGATTGGGAAGTGTATCCCGCCGGATTATATGACCTGCTGGGGCGGCTGCATTTCGATTACCGCATTCCCGCAATTTACATCACCGAAAATGGCGCGGCATTTAAAGATGTTGTTTCGCCGGATGGCACGGTGGATGACCCGCAGCGGCTATCGTACATCAAACGGCATTTGGCGGCGGCGCACCGCGCAATTGCGGCGGGCGTGCCGCTGAAAGGCTATTTTGTCTGGTCGCTGATGGATAATTTTGAATGGGATAAAGGGTATTCCAAACGGTTTGGAATCGTGTATGTCGATTATCAAACCCAACAGCGGATACTGAAATCAAGCGGGAAATGGTATCGGCAGGTAATTCAGGAAAATACGGTGCTGTAAATTGTATCGAGGATTTTTGTCATTCCGGAATTTCCCGAAGAGAAATGTCCGGAATCCACCGGAAAAAACTTCTGGATTCCCGCTTTCGCGGGAATGACATGCCTGCATTGTTTTGAAAGCAACCTTATTTTCTTCACTGGCAAAAGCAGAATTCAGATTACTGAAAACTGACCCGGAGCAAAATTAATGGCCGACATCGAAACAAAACCGGTTTATCTGGATATTGACCGTCCGCTGGATGACCGCGTGGCGGATTTGGTAAACCGGCTCACGCTGGAAGAAAAGGTCGGGATGATGGGGCATGCGGCGCAGGGTGTGCCGCGCCTGAATATTCCCGCCTACAATTTTTGGAACGAATCGCTGCACGGTGTGGCGCGGAATGGCCGCGCCACCGTTTTTCCGCAAGCCATCGGGATGGCGGCAACGTGGAATCCGGCGCTGGTGCGGCAGATTGCGACCGCCATCAGCGACGAAGGGCGCGCGAAGTATCACGCTGCGCTGCGCCGCAACGGCTATACCGACTGGTATCAGGGATTGACCTTCTGGTCGCCGAACATCAACATTTTCCGTGACCCGCGCTGGGGGCGCGGGCAAGAAACGTGGGGTGAAGACCCGTTTCTGACCGGCGAAATGGCGGCGGCGTATGTGCACGGCATTCAGGGCGACCATCCCCGTTATTTGAAAGCGGCGGCGTGCGCCAAACATTTCGCCGTGCATTCCGGCCCCGAAAAAGACCGCCACCACTTTGACGCGCATGTCTCGAAGCGGGAACTGCGCGACACCTACCTGCCCGCCTTCAAAAAACTGGTCACCGAAGCGGGCGTGGAAGCGGTGATGGGCGCATACAACCGGCTGTACGGCGAGCCGTGCTGCGCCAGCGAACTTTTGCTG
>JANTHQ010000335.1 GCA_024762375.1 Anaerolineaceae bacterium | reverse complement strand
GTTGAAACTTCAATTGAGGGCACAAACGTGCGGACACCTGCTTCTTGCAACACCGTCGCTACTTGATATTCGCTGTTGGGTTTGGTATGCAACGTGTACCACTGTTCCATGGCTCTAACTTTATCAAAATTTAGTATTAGTGCCGTAAGAAAAATAGTAGAAAAAAGTTAGAATTTAGACATTCGGAGATTGTGATGCACTTCTGCCAGCCCTCGCTTCAGCTCATCTGCCAGAATTTCAACGTTCGGGGCAGTAAACATTCTCTCGTGCGAACCGGGCACATCTTTCACATCCAGACTACTGCCCACCAATTTTTTCCAAGCCGTCGCCGGATCGCCTCGCTGAAATAACGAACGTGCCTTCGCCCGGAAAAGGAGTACCCGCCCCGAATATGGCTGAGGTCCGTACACCGAAATTGCCCGATAGTGAGCTTCTATCAACCGCTTACGATATTCAGGCAACGAAGCCGCGTAATCAATCAAATCCTCCGCAATAACATCTCCATTGGAAGAGCGCTGATGACCATTGGGACTAAAATATGTTTTCATCTTCCGGCGCGCACGGGCGAACATAGCCGCCATATCCAATTGTCCAAAGTTATACAGCCAGCGGGGAAAGTTACGCAACACTTGCAAAAAGAAAATCACCCGCTGTAAAGTGCCATACCTTGCATTAGAAGCAATATTCGGCGGATAGTGGTCAAAAATTACTAGCAATCCCACCTGATGCCCTTGCACCAATAACTGTCGGGCCATTTCCAATGCAACTGTCCCCCCGAAACTCGCGCCGCCCAAGAAGTAGGGGCCTTGTGGCTGTTTTTTCTGAATTTCGACAACATACTGCGCCGCCATTTCTTTTATGTCCGAAAATGGCGCATGCTCACCATCCAACCCGAAGGCTTGAATACCATAAAACGGCTGTGTCGGTGCCAACCGGCTTGCCAACTCTCGAAACCACAGAACATCGCCGGTGATGCCATGTACGCAAAAAAACGGTGGATTTTCGCC
The DNA here is from genome assembly GCA_024762375.1 of Anaerolineaceae bacterium. Classification (GTDB taxonomy): domain Bacteria; phylum Chloroflexota; class Anaerolineae; order 4572-78; family 4572-78; genus JANTHQ01. The sequence goes on along the minus strand of JANTHQ010000335.1, from coordinate 2,476 downwards.
CTCTGGCTGAATTGCCACCAGTGGCGACCATACGGCATTTTCCTCTTCTATGAGCGTAGCGAGATGTTCGATGGTCGCACCACGAAACAAATCGGCCAATGGCAGATTAACGTGAAATACCGTTTCGATGCGTTCAAACAACTGCAATGCCAACAACGAACTACCACCAATTTCAAAGAAATCATCGTGCACACCGACTGGCCTGACTTGCAATAAATCTTCCCAAATTTCCACCAATTTTGCTTCCGTTTCGGTGCGCGGGGCGATAAACGTTTTCCCCAAATCCAGAGCAACTTCCTCCGGTGCAGGCAGTTGCTTCCGGTCAACTTTGCCGTTGGGGGTTAGCGGAAATTCGTTCACAAACAAAAAATACGCGGGAATCATGTAATCGGGTAATTGGGAGCGCAAAAACTGTCGTAATTCGCTCACGTTGGGACGGTTGTGGCGTGCCGGAATGATATATGCTACCAGTTGATTATTCAGTGTGAATACAACCACTTGCCGCACGGCAGCATGAGAACTCAGTATTGATTCGATTTCACCCAGCTCAACCCGGAAGCCACGGACTTTTACCTGATGATCGATGCGCCCCAAAAATTCGACTCTGCCATCGGGACGATAGCGAGCCAAATCGCCGGTACGATACATTCGTGCCGCAGCATCGGGCAGAAAGGGGTTTGTCAGAAAACGTTCGGCGGTATGTTTTTCGCGGTTCAGGTAGCCGAGCGTCACGCCATCACCGCCGATATACAATTCGCCCGCCACACCGATGGGAACGGGTTGGCGTTCCGCATCCAGAATGTAAATTTGCGTGTTTGCTATCGGACGCCCAATGGTCACATCGGCGGCAGATTGAATTCGCGCCACGGTTGACCAAACAGTCGTTTCGGTGGGGCCATACATATTCCACAATTCCCCCACCCGGTTCAATAGTTGTTCCGCTAAATCAGCAGGCAGTGCTTCGCCGCCGCACAGGGCTTTCAAATTTGTGTTCCCCTGCCATCCTGCCTGAATCATCATTCGCCATGTGACAGGCGTGGCTTGCATCACAGTGGCGTTGGCGGCTTCCAATCGCCGAACCAGTTGATACCCGTTGCGGGCCGTTTCGCCGCTGACGATTTCTAAACTGGCGCCGGTTGTGAGCGGTAGAAAAAGCTCCAGCACAGAAATATCAAATGATAGTGTCGTGACGGACAAAATGTGGTCATCGGCGCTGAAACCCGGTCGTTTCTGCATTACATGCAGAAAATTCACCACGTTTTGGTGAGACACCTGCACACCTTTGGGCTCGCCGGTAGAACCGGAAGTGTAGATGATGTATGCCGGTTTTTGACTGTCTTCGTTAAAATGATGCAGTACCGGGGGGGGATTCGTGTGCCAATTGCCATCAATACAAATGATTTCCGGTTTTGTGGTGGGGGTAATTTCGGCGAGCCAATCGGCCAAATTAGCCTGGGTGATAACGATTTTTGCCTGTGAATCATCCAGCATATATGCCAGTCGTTTCGGCGGAAAGGCGGGATCTAGTGGCAAATACGCTCCACCAGCTTTCAAAATACCCAGCATTGCCACCACCATATCGAGTGATCGGCGCAGTGCGATACCCACATATTGCCCGGGTTTTACCTCCAACGATTGCAAATAGCCTGCCAGCTGTGTGGCACGGTCATTCAGATTTCCATAACTCAGCGATTGCCCATTGAACACCACGGCCGTTTTCTCTGGAATTCTTGTCGCTTGCGCTTCAAACAGTTGATGCACCAACGCACTTTTGGGATACACCATTTGTGTGGCGTTCCATTCGGTCAACAGCGTGTTTCTTTCCTGCAACGGCAAAATTGGCAGTTGAGAGATGGGCGTATCAGGATTGGCAACGATACCCGCCAGCAAAATTTGATAGTGCGCCAAGAAACGGGCGATGGTTGCATCGTCAAACAAATCGGTGTTGTATTCGATGCTGATGCGTCGCGTTTCTCTGGTATCCAGAATAGCCAGGGTCATATCAAACTGCGCCCCTCGGCGGTCGATATCTATCAGTTCCCATGTTAGCCCGGCAAACGCCCGTTTGGGCACCGGCACATTGATATAATCCAGCATCACCTGAAAAAGCGGGGCATAGCTCAAATTCCGCTCCGGGTTCGTTTCGAGTATCAGTTTTTCAAACGGCAAATCTTGATGAGCATAGGCTTCCAGCGCAGTGTGGCGCACTGTTTGCAGCAATTGCGAAAACGTCGGATTTCCCGACAGGTCAACGCGCAAAACCAGTGTGTTCACCAACGTACCGATGAGATGTTCGCTGGCAAGATAGTGCCGGTTGGCAATCGGAGTGCCAATGGCAAAATCTGTCTGCCCGGTATAACGATGCAAAAGCGCTTGAAAAGCCGCCATGAACACCATAAAGGGAGTGGCATTTTGGGTGCGACTCAATTTTTTGATAGCATCAAATAGCTCCGGTGAGGGTTCAACCGATTGAAAC
>JANTHQ010000334.1 GCA_024762375.1 Anaerolineaceae bacterium | reverse complement strand
ACGAAGACCGTTTCAGCACGGCGGAGGAATTCAAAGCCGACCCGAACCTGCTGGTGGGTTCGCAAGTGGGTACCACCAACTATCTGACCGCTGTGGACTTGGTGGGCGAGGATCGTGTGGTATCGTTTAACGACTTTGGTTTGGCGGTGCAGGCACTGTTGGCCGGAGACGTTGACATGGTGCTGATGGACGAGACCGCCGGGCAAGGGTATGTCGGGGTAAACGCCGACAAACTGAAACTGGTGGGCGAGTCGCTGTCGAGTGACCAGCTGGGCTTCATCTTCCCGAAAGGGAGCGATTTGGTCGAACCGGTGAATGCAGCGCTGGCAGTTATGCGCGAAAACGGCACACTGGATGAATTGGCAGACAAATACTTCTCTGACAAATTCAAACTCACCTACGACGATATCAAATAGCAACAATTAACCTTTGGGTGCAGGAGATGAACCTCCTGCACCCAAATTTTTGCAGTTCTATCGAAATTTCACCTGAACGGGGACAATTCTATGGACGCACCATCCGTACCGGCAACTTCTCGTCGCGACAGTATGATGGACACGGCATCGAAAATGCCATGGTGGTTTTTGGTCATCGTATTGGTCGCGATTTATTTGGCATATGGCTTTTTCATTGATGAAACTTATACTGAAATTTTCAGCTTTTTGAAAGACGGCATCGCCATGACTATCCGGGTGACACTGACCGGATATGCCATGGCCGTGGTAATTGGGTTATTCACCGGGTTAGGACGTGTATCCAAAAACCCGATTTTATATAATGCGGCAACCCTGTATGTGAACATCATGCGGGGTATTCCCATTTTGGTAAATATTCTGTATGTTGCGTTTGTGGTCACCCCGCCCGCAATTAACGGCATCAACGCATTGGGCACGTGGCTGGCGCAAATCCATTTGTTGGGTGCAGACAATGCGCTGGCAGCGCTGTCGGTTCGTCAGGTGGACTTTTCCATTCGCGGCACCATTGCGCTGGCAATCAGTTACGGCGCATTCGAAGCCGAAATTTTCCGCGCCGGTATCGAATCCATCGGGCGCGGGCAAATGGAAGCCGCTCGCTCGCTGGGGATGTCGTATGTGCAGGCAATGCGCTATATCATTCTGCCGCAGGCGGTTCGGCGTGTGTTGCCGCCGTTGGGTAACGATTTCATCGCCATGTTGAAAGAATCATCGCTCATTTCCGTGTTGGGTGTGCGCGATATGACCCAGTTGAGCAAATTGTATGCAGCCAGTTCATTCCAATACCTGAAAACATATACTTTGCTGGCGGTGATGTATTTAACCATGACAATTCTATTGTCAATTGGGGTAAAAGCGATGGAGCGGAGGTTGAGTACCGATGACTAATGAGCAAAAACCGATTATCGTTTTAGAAAATGTCAGCAAACACTTCGGTTCCGTGAAGGCGGTAGACAACGTCAGCCTTGAAATTATGCCCAGCGAAGTGGTCGTGGTTATTGGTCCCAGCGGTTCCGGAAAATCGACGATGCTGCGTTGCATCAACCATCTCGAAACGCCAACCGCCGGAAAAATTTGGGTGGATGGGATGCTGCTGAGCCATAAAGGGAAAGCCATCAACGCCATCCGCCGCGAAGTGGGCATGGTTTTTCAGCAGTTCAACCTCTTTCCACATTTAACGGCGCTGGATAATATCATCATTGCTCAAACTGTGGTACGCAAACGCTCAAAATCGGAGGCGGAAAAAATCGCCCGCGAGCAGTTGGAGCGGGTCGGCATTCCCGAAAAAGCCGATTCATTCCCCGGGCAACTTTCCGGCGGGCAGCAGCAGCGAGTGGCAATCGCCCGCGCGCTGGCAATGAACCCGAAAATTATGCTGTTCGACGAACCGACATCGGCGCTTGACCCGGAAATGATTAAAGAGGTGTTGGATGTGATGCTTCAATTGGCGAAAGAGGGCATGACGATGGTAGTGGTGACACACGAGATGGGTTTTGCCCGGAATGCCGCCGACCGCGTCATTTTTATGAGCGATGGGGCGATTGTGGAAGAGGCGACACCCGATGTCTTTTTCACCAATCCGACACACGACCGCACCAAACTATTTTTGAGCCAGATTCTGCATTAAACGCTCAAAAATAAACAGTCCACAGATTTACACAGATAGCCACAGATTCGTTTTCTGTGATTATCTGAACCTGAATTCGGAGTTTTTCTCGAAAAGAGAAATTGTGGTTATTTTGCGAAGATTTTTGGTATGTCATTCCCGCGAGGGCGGGAATCTACAGTTTTTCGCGGTGGATTCCGGACAATTCGCTGCGCGAATTTCCGGAATGACCGAAACTCCGAACTGAGGTTACCTGAGTTCATCTGTGGACTGTTTTTGTCCGTACCCCCGAAGACTGTTTTTACCCCAGCCACCATACCACGGCGATGCTCACTGCCAGCACCGCCCCATATTCCGCAAAAACCCGCACCGACAGCGTGCGCTCCAAATGTGCTCTGGCGATACCCAAAATGGCGTGAAAAACCGCCAGCAGTAGCAGCGACACCTGCAATACCGACATCGGCGTGTAACCGAAAACCCACACCAACTGCCCCACAGCCAGTGCGATGATGGTGGCAAATGGTGCGTATGCCGTCGCCGGCACGCGCACCCGCAGTACTGCCGCGCCGAGCATACCCGCAATAAACATCAGTGCGATAACTTGCCATCCGATAGCGACCCTGCCCGCAAAGATCATCAGCGAAAAACCGAGCAGCAGGGTGTAACTCATCCCCTGCGACCACAATTGCGCCCAGAGCAGTTCTCTCGCCGGTAATGCGGGTTGGCGCGATAGAGTGTTTTCGGCGGCAATGGTGAACCACAATAGCACGCCAATGGCCAGCAACCCGATGCCCCACAGTTGCGGACTACCCAATCGAACCAAAATGAGCGTGCTGAAAATGACCAGCAATGTGGGATTCACCCAGAATGGTGTGGTATAGCGCGTGCGCGGTTGGGGGTTGCTGTGAATGACTGCCCCTGTGCCACTGAGCGCCAGTCCGCCGAGCAGCATCGCCACCAGCACCCGCACCGATAATTTCACCGTAAACGACAATCCCAGCCACGAAACGATGACGGTTCGCGTTGGCAAATCGATGATTGAGTAAAATGCCAGCCCAATCAAAATAACGCTGACGACCATGCTCAACTGTTCGGCAGCGGGGATGATATTCGGTTGAGAGTGTTTCTGTTTCAGCACGATGATTTTCCCGGTTGATGGAGGTGTATTGCGTGTTGACATTATAGAGAAAACAGATGGAACGCATACAATCTATTTTCTGTGTCGTGATTTTTTGAAAATGTCATTCCCGCGAAGGCGGGAATCCATAACTTTCTTCTGTGGATTCCGGACAATTCGCCGGGCGAATTTCCGGAATGACAATCGAGTGTGATTGAATTGTATGAAGTTTATCCGCTATAATTCGGAGTAAGTTTTTTGATATTCACTCACGTTATTCGACACGGATT
>JANTHQ010000333.1 GCA_024762375.1 Anaerolineaceae bacterium | reverse complement strand
GTGGTCGGCGGACCACAGGTGCGAAATGTCGGCACGCTGGGCGGCAATGTGGCGCACGCGCTCCCCGCCGGCGATGGCACCACATCGCTGGTGGCACTCGATGCCACTGTGGAAGTCATCAAAAACGGTGAACGGCAGTGGGTTCCCATTTTGGATATGTACAAAGGCCCGGGTCAGTCACTGCTCGATCCGACCCACGATTTGCTCATCCAATTTAAATTTAACGCTTGCACCGCCGGGCAGGGCACGGCATTCAACCGCATTATGCGCCCGCAGGGTGTGGCGCTGCCCATTTTGGGGTGCGCGGTGTGGGTGCAATTGGCAGACGACCGCCAGACGATTGACGATGTGCGATTGTGCATCGGGCCGGTTGCCAAAACGCCGACCCGCGCCCGCGAAACGGAAGCCGCGCTGAAAGGCAGTCCGGCAACCGAAGATGCTGTGCGCCGTGCGGTAGCCGTCGCGCTGGATGAACTCCATCCGCGCACCAGCAAATTCCGTGCCACGGCAGAATACCGTCAAATGATGATTGACGTGTTGCTGCGCCGCACACTGCCCAAAGCGATTGAACGGGCACAAACCGGCAAAGCCGAACCGGAACTCGGCGCGTGATGGTTGTTTGGAAATTGGAAATTGGAGATTAGAGATTGGGAATTGGCTGGTGGCTGATTGCTGACGGCTTCCCACTACTTTTACTGAAAACTGAAGGCTGAAAACTGATGGCTGAATTGAATTTAACCGTAAATGGGAAACAATATAATGTGGATGTGCCCGAATCGAAATCGCTGGCGGAGGTGCTGCGGCAGGATTTGGGATTGACCGGCACAAAAGTGGCATGTGGCGAAGCCGAATGTGGCGCATGTACCGTCATTGTGGATGGAACACCGGTCACATCGTGTGTTTATCCGGCATTTAAAGCGCAAGGTGCCGCCATCGAAACAATTGAAGGGCTGGCACACGATGAAGACTTGCACCCTTTGCAAAAGAGTTTCATCGAGCAGGGCGCGGTACAGTGTGGATTTTGCACGCCCGGTATGATTATGACCTCCAAAGCGTTATTGGATGAAAATCCGAATCCATCCGAAGATGACATCAAAGCCGCGCTGAAAGATACCCTGTGCCGCTGCACGGGCTATACCAGCATCCTGCATGCGGTACAATCGGCAGCGGCAGAAATTCGCGGCGAAACGCCCCCGTTATGGGTTGGGCCCGCCACAAAACCGCCGGAGTATGCCGTTGGCAAACCGATTGTCGTGCCCGGCACAGTGGAAAAAGTAACCGGCGCAGCAAAATTCACCGACGATTACACGTTCCCCGAAATGCTGTTTGCCCGCACCCTGCGCGCCGAATATCCGCATGCCAAAATTTTGAGCATCGATACCAGTGCCGCCAAAGCAATGCCCGGTGTGCACGCCGTGCTGACCCACGAAGATATTCCCGGCGAAAAGTATCACGGGCTGGTAAATTACGATTGGCCCGCGCTGGCAATTGACAAAGTGCGCTATATGGGCGACGCGGTGGCAGTTGTTGCCGCAGACACGGAAGAAATTGCCGAAGCCGCGCTCAAACGCATCAAAGTGGAATATGAGCCGTTGCCGGTGGTATCCGACCCCGAAGCCGCCCATCGTCCCGATGCACCGGTCATTCACGACAACTGGAAAACCGACAATCTCATCAAACACATCAAAGTGCGGCACGGCGATATCGAAAAAGGTTTCGCCGAAGCGGATGTGGTGGTGGAGGGCGAATATCGCACGCCGACCATTGACCATGCATTCATGGAACCGGAATGCGCCATCGGTGTGCCGGCAGGGGTGCAGGGGCACGAAAAACTGACGATTTATGTCGGTTCGCAGATTCCATATCAGGATAGACATCAAATTGCGCGTGTGCTCGGCGTACCGGAAGAATCGGTGCGCGTGAAGGGCACGCTCATCGGCGGTGGTTTCGGTGGAAAAGAAGATATCGCCGGGCAGATACACGTGGCGATGCTGGCAAATACCACCGGCAGGCCGGTGAAAATGCTGTACACCCGCCACGAATCGCTGCTGGCGCATCCCAAACGGCACGCGACCATCATCCGCATAAAAACCGGCGCGAAAAAAGATGGCACGCTGGTTGCCGTTCACGCCGAGTTGTTCGGCGATGGCGGGGCGTATGAAAGTCTCAGCCAAAAGGTGATGGGGCGCGCCACCACCCACGCCACCGGTCCGTATGATGTTCCCCATGCCAAAGTGGATTGTTTTGCCATGTACACCAACAATCCGCCGTCGGGTGCATTTCGCGGTTTCGGCGTGACGCAATCGGCGTTTGCGGTGGAACAGAATATGGACAAACTGGCAGAAGCGCTGGGGATGGATCCCGTTGAATTGCGGCGCAAAAATGCTCAGCGTGTCGGGGTGGAAACCGCCACCGGGCAACTGCTGCGCGAGAGTGTCGGGTTGCACCAAACGATTGACGCAGTGGAACGCGGCATCAAATCGCACATGAACGGCAACGGCTTCCGCTGGGCATGGCGCGAAGGGAACAAAGCCTATGGTTGGGGTATCGCCTGCGCCTACAAAAATACCGGGCTCGGCGGCGGCGCACCCGACAAAGCCACTGCCGAAATTGAGGTGTTTGAAAATAACACGGCGGAAGTCCGTATTTCATCGGCGGACATGGGACAGGGGCTTGCCGGGGTGCTGGCGCAAATGGTTTCGGAGGAACTGAAATTACCGTTGCCGCAGGTCAGCGTGCTGCTGTCTGATACCGATTTGACCCCCGACGGTGGGCCCACCACCGCATCGCGGCAAACGTATGTTTCCGGGAACGCGGCGCGGATGGCTGCCGGCTCGATGCGCGAGGCGTTGGCGCGGGTTGCGGCGGAAGAGATGGATGTTGACCCCACCGAAATTCGGTTCGAGGAAGGCTTACTGCGCTATAACGGCTCCAGCGTGCCCATCGGCACGGTTGCCGGTTGGATGAAACAGCACGGGCTGGAACCGAAAACGCAATATGAATACTGGGCGCCCAAAACGCAGCCACTCGGCACGGGCGGCGATATGCACTTCGCATTTTCATACGCCACCCAAGCCGCGCTGGTCGAAGTGGATTTGGAAACGGGGAAAGTGCGGGTGCTTGATGTGTATGCCGCCAACGATGTTGGGCGCGCTATCAACCCGAAGGCGCTCGAAGGGCAGGTAGAAGGTGGCATCGTGATGTCGCTGGGCAACACGCTCACTGAAGCGTACATTCTGGAAGACGGCGTGCCGTGGTCGGTGCGATTTGCGCGCTATCGTATGCCGAGTATCACCCATATGCCGAAAATCCATTCGACCATTGTGGAAGACCCGGTCAGCACAGGGCCATACGGGGCAAAAGGTGTTGGCGAGATTTCGTCCATCAACACCATGCCTGCGGTGTGCAACGCCATCTATCACGCCACCGGTGTGCGCGTCCACAAAGTGCCCATTGACCAAGATGCGCTGGCACGGGCAATCAAAAC
>JANTHQ010000332.1 GCA_024762375.1 Anaerolineaceae bacterium | reverse complement strand
GCCGTTGCAACAGCGAAATTGATGCGCGCTGATTTTCCTTCACCACAGCGATGGCGCGTTCCAGCAGTGCTTCATCGCCCGACGACTTTTTCTCTTTTGGTGCAAATTCATCCCACAGCGCTTTCTGCTCTGCCTGCCCGATGGGCTCTACCGGCCCCAGTGATGGGCGCGGGCGTTCCACGCCGCCACCCCAAAACTTTATCAATCGGTCGAGCTCCGCATCCGAAACATACACGCCCTGCAATCGCCGCAATTTTGCCGAATCCGGCGCCATATAGAGCATGTCGCCTTTGCCGAGCAGCCGTTCTGCACCCGGTGTATCCAAAATCACGCGCGAATCAATCTGGCTGCTGACGGCGAATGCCACCCGCGCCGGAAAGTTGGCTTTAATCAACCCTGTGACCACGTCCACACTGGGGCGCTGAGTCGCCAAAATCAGATGGATGCCGACAGCGCGTGCCATCTGTGCAATCCGTGCCACCGACCGTTCCACGTCATCCGGTGCCATCATCATCAAATCAGCCAATTCGTCAATGATGATGAGAATGTATGGCATCGATTCTTCGCCTGCGGCGGGTGCTTTTTGATTGTAACTGGTGATATTCCGCACCCCGAGTTTCGCCAGCGTTTTATAGCGCCGTTCCATCTCTCGCGTTGCCCAACTGAGAACACCCACCACCCGTTCCAAATCGGTCACAACCGGCGCCAGCAGGTGTGGAATACCGTTGTAATTCACCAGTTCGACCATTTTGGGGTCAATCATCAGCATACGCAGTGTTTCGGGGGTGTGAGTGCACAGCAAACTGGCAACGATGGCATTGATGCACACACTTTTGCCGGAACCGGTCGCCCCGGCGATGAGCAGGTGCGGCATGGCAGTCAGGTCAATTACCACCGGTTGCCCGGCAACATTTCGACCCAGCGGCACTTTCAAAATGCCCCGTTTGGCGTGAAAAATCGGCGAATCGATGGCGCTCCGCAGCGAAACCATCGCTTTGGTCACATTTGGCACTTCAATGCCGACATACGGTCGCCCCGGAATGGGGGCTTCGATGCGAATGGGGGCGGCAGACAGCGCCAGCGCCAAATCGTTTGCCAGATTGACAATTTTCGACACGCGGACTTTTTGCGGGTTGCCGCGCGAATCTTTGCGGTTGGTGTATCCCGGTTCGATGCTGAACTGGGTGACTGCCGGGCCTTGATTGATTTCGCGCACTTTGGCTTCCACCCCGAAACTTGCCAGTGTTTCTTCGATGATGCGCACCCGTTGGCGAATTTCGGTTTCGCTGATTTCCACCTCACGCACATCCTCTAGAATTTCGGGAATTACAGGCAGATGCCATTTTTGAGAGCCGGCATTGCCGGAAGCGATAACCGGTGGGGTTGAAACGGTGGGGGGCGGCGATGCGGTTTGCGGTGGCGAAATTGGTTTGGGGCGCTGTACCGGCGGTGTCGGGCGGGTTGTTTCGCCGTTGATGGTCAACGGTTCATCAGTGGTGGCGCGATACGATTTCAGCCGTGCCAACATCGATGGTTTCGGGGGTTCATTCAGGGGGAGCATATCGGGCTGGTTGATGGGCAATTTGCGAAAATGCCGCCAATCCTGAAAACGATAATAGCCGTCGCGGATGAGTGCACCCAATTCTCGCAGCGAAAGCCCACTCACCAAAATTATGCTGAAAATAAAAACGAAAAAGAGTACCACCAGCGTGCCCAAATCATCCAGCGCCGATGCCAGCAGCCGGTGCAATATCCAACCCAAAATCCCGCCGCCGCCAACATTATCGCTGACCAGCGGGTCGCTCGCGGGCAGAATGAAATCGAACACGGTGATGAGTGTCAGCAGGATGAGTGTTGCGCCGACCGGTTTTTCCCACTTTTCATCGGCATCTTCTGCCCCATACCGTTTGATGAACCAAAAACCGAGTGCCGCCAGAAAAAGCCAAACGACATACAACCCCCAGCCGAACAGCGTTTTCAGCACGTTAATCCACACGGTGGTGAATGCGCCCCGGCTGGCAGAAAGCAGGCTGAGCACCGTCAGCAGGGCAAGCGCCATCAATATCAGCCCGACAACTTCCGGGCGCATCGTGAATGAGCTGTTATTGGATGATTTTTTTCGTCTCGCAGGTTTTCGTTTCGCCATAACAGATAGCACAAATGTTTTGAATTATTATATCACAAATTTGGGGGATGGACGAATGGCGGAGGCGGCGCAATTTTAGCGGAAGGTGGCAATTTCGTCCAGCGATTTTTTGGTGATGACGGGGACGGTGGCGTCTTCGGCGGGGTAGCCGACCACCAGCAGCAGGTGCGGATGCTCTGACGGGGGGCGGTTCAAAATGCGGTTGAGGAATTTCATCGGGCTGGGGGTGTGGGTCAATGTTGCCAGCCCGGCATGGTGCAGGGCGGCGATGAGCATACCGGTGGCAATCCCCACAGACTCTGTGACATAATAATGTTTCACCTTTCGCCCGTTTTCATCGAAATGGTAATTTTGCCCGAAAATGGCGATGAGATACGGCGCTTTTTCTAGAAACGGTTTGTTGGGGTTTGTGCCGAACGGTTCCAGCGCTTCCAGCCAGTCTTCCGGGGCGCGATGCTCGTAAAATTCGCGTTCTTCGGCTTCTGCCGCCAACCGAATTTCGCGTTTGATGGCGGGGTCGCTGATGACCACGAAATACCACGGCTGCATGTTTGCGCCGTTGGGTGCGGTTCCGGCGGCGCGCAGGCAAGTTTCGACCACTTCGCGCGGCACGGGGCGGTCAGAAAAGTCGCGCACGGTGCGCCGCCGTTTCAATTCTGAGAAAAATTCTTCGGCGCGGCGGCGCATTTCTTCCGGCGGATAGCGTTTATAATCGCTGTATGGAATGAATTTTTGGGCGCTCACGATTGTTTTGTCGCCAACAATTTCCATCCGGCGGGCAGCAGCAGGGCGGCAATTGCAATTTTGATGATGTCGCCGGCGATGAACGGGTACAATCCCGCGACCGGTGCATTTTGCGCGCCGACAAACTGTGCCAGCCAAGCCAGTCCTGAAATGTAAATGATTGCGTTCCCCAAAAGCATCGCTGCGGTGGCGAGCGCGATATTTCTGTCCCAGCCGCGTTCTGCCAGCCAGCCGACGGCATACGCCGCGACGACAAATCCCAGCAGGTAGCCGCCGGTGGGACCCGCCAACACAATGGCTCCGGCGTGTCCGCCGGCGAAAACTGGCATGCCGCTGGCGCCCTCTGCCAGATACGCCAGCACTGCCATACTGCCGCGCGAACTCCCCAGCAGCGCGCCGACCAACAGTACCGCCAGCGTCTGCCCGGTGACGGGCACGGGGCTAAACGGCAGGTAGACGGTCAATTGTGCCATAATGGCAATGAACACGGATGCACCGATGATGAGCGCGATGTCATACAATAGCGCACGGGTTTGGGTTTGGGGGCGGAAAACATCGGCTTGAGTTAAGGTGGTCATAAACGGTCTCCTGTGGTTTGGAATGGTTTT
>JANTHQ010000331.1 GCA_024762375.1 Anaerolineaceae bacterium | reverse complement strand
AGACTATCTGGCGGCACATGTGGACGGGTTCGAGACGCTCATCGAGGCGATGAAAACCTTTACCCCCGCCCGTGCCGCCGAAATGTGTGGCGTGTCAGAAGATGACCTGCGACAGGCCGCCCGCATTTTCGCCAAAGCCGAAAACGGGCTGGTGCTGTACGGATTGGAATCGGGGAGTGACGAAAGTTTGCAAGCCGCCATCCGTGCGCTGGTGCTGCTGACCGGGCACGCGGGCAAAGCCAATAACGGCGTGATTGCCGTTTTGCCGCATGCCAACAGTCGCGGTGCAGCAGATTTGGGCATTGTGCCGAACCGTTTGCCGGGCTACCAGCCGGTGGATGGCGAACCGGGACTTTCGGCGCGTGAAATGCTGTCGCCGGATGCACCGCTGCCGGCACTGTATATCGCCGGGGCAGACCCCGCCGCCGAATCTGACCGCTATCGCGCCGCCATCGAAGCCGCCGAATTTGTGGTGGTGCAGGATTTGTTCCTGACCGAAACCGCAAAACTGGCAGATGTGGTGCTTCCCGCACGCGGCACGGCAGAACGCGATGGCACCTTCACCAGCGTGGAACGCTGGGTACAGGCTTTCGATTTTGCTGTTTCTGCGCCACCGCTGGCGTGGGCCGACTGGCTGATTTTTACCGCCGTTGCCGGAAAACTCGGCGCAGAATGGGATTACGCATCGGCAGATGGCGTGATGGCAGAAATTACGCAAGAAGTGCCACTGTATGCTGACATGAATTTTGAAAATCTGACCAAACCCATTTCGCTGGAGCGGAAAATGTCACACTACATTTATAGTGGCACCAGTTTCACCGCCGATGCGCGCGAAGGTTTGCAGTGGCGTTCGCTGGCAGAAGCAGAAGACGCGAAATTGACGGTCGAATTTGTCGAACCGGTAGCGGATATGTCGGGTGGTATGCTGTTGGTCGCCCCGCGCGTGCTGTACGATGGTGGCACGCTCATCGCCCAAGCCGACGTGGTGGCATCTCATATTCAGCAGCCACACGCCGTCATGTCGAGAAAAGACGCAAAACGGCTCGAAATTTCCAAAGGCGATATGATTTCGCTGAGTGTGCCGGGTGTTTCGGTGACCGTGCCGGTGCAATTGAACGGGCTGGTGCCGGAAGGCGTGGTGCTGGTTCCCCGTAATGTAAATGGCTTTCCCGCAGAAAAAATACTTGGCAGTAAACGGCTCACGTCGATTGAAATTGCCAAAGTACCCGTTTCGGAGCTTGCCTGATGGACTGGATTCAATCCCTGTTAATTCCGGTAGTGTATAGCGTAATTTTGGTTGTGATGTTGCTGACCGGTTTCGCCTATTTAAGTTTGGTGGAGCGAAAATTGGTGGCGCGGTTTACCATGCGGTTTGGCCCCAACAGGGCCGGGCCATTTGGACTGTTGCAACCGGTGGCAGATGCGCTGAAAATGATGTTCAAAGAGGAATTGTTGCCCACTCATGCCGACAAATGGGTTTATTTGTTGGCGCCGATGCTGGCAATTTCCACAGCAATTATCGGCTGGGCAGTTTTCCCGCTGACGAGTCACGGATTGTCGCTGTTGGGATATACCATCCCACCCATTTTGGCAGATGTGAATGTCGGGTTGCTGTACGTGGCTGCTGTGACCAGTATCGGGTCGTATGCGGTGGTTTTGGCCGGATGGGCGTCTGACAACAAATATTCGTTGTTGGGTGCGTTGCGCGCCAGCGCGCAATTGGTCAGTTACGAATTGCCGATGGGTCTGACACTGGTCGCTGTGATTTTGGTTACCGGTACGATGAGCATGACCAAAATCATTCAATTCCAGGTTGACCATGCATGGTTGATTGTGTTGCAGCCGATTGCGTTCATCATCTTTTTCGTCACCGGGTTGGCAGAATCGAACCGGTCGCCGTTTGACCTGCCCGAAACCGAAAACGAACTGGTTTCCGGTTTTATGACAGAATATGGTGGTATCCGCTTCGCATCATTTGCGATGGGTGAGTATATTCACGTGATTACCTTCAGTGCGCTCACGGCGATACTCTTTCTCGGTGGCTGGAGCGGCCCGGGCGCCGATAGCGTGCCCTTTTTGGGGTTGCTGTACTTCTTCATAAAAACTGCCGTGATGATTTTCACGGTCATTTGGGTGCGTGCCAGTGTTCCCCGTGTGCGATACGATCAGCTGATGCGTTTTTGCTGGAAGTTTTTAATGCCTTTGGCGTTACTGAACTTGGTTGTCACGGCAATAGTAATAGCACTGTAAACGAAAAACTGGTTTGGATGGTGCAAAAACATGATTAACAAAATTTTTGGTGGAAGCTATCAAATATTGCGGGCGATGGGTGTCACGCTGAAGTATTTGTTTAAAAAGCCCGTGACCAACCAGTTTCCCGATGAACCGGTGCTGGTATATCCCCGCTTTCGTGGCCGGCACGTTTTAAAACGCCACGATAACGGGTTGGAAAAATGTATCGGTTGCGCGTTGTGTGCTGCAGCGTGCCCCACCCAGTGTATCCGCGTAGAGGCGGCAGAGAATACCGAAGAAAACCGGCGCTCGCCGGGAGAACGGTATGCGGACGTGTATGAAATCAATATGCTGCGCTGCATTTTCTGTGGCTACTGTGCAGAAGCCTGTCCCACCGGCGCAATTGTGTTGGAACATGATTTCGCGCTGGCGGAATATGACCGCTGGGATGCCATTTACACGCAAGATCGATTGTTGGAGCCGCACGAGCCGAAATACATTCAAATTCGGGATGACGAAGTTTTTGTGCCGCAAGAATCGTGGCGTGTGACGAAATAGGGAGGGGGAGCGGTTTTCGCAATCCCCGTAAACAAATGTAACAAACTAATTTAACAGTTGGTACTGACCATGGAAGCAATTCTTTTCTTTACCTTTGGTGGATTAGCAGTGATTGGAGCACTGGCAATGGTGTTCAATAAAAATGCCGTGCATAGTGCGCTATTTTTGCTGCTAAGTATGACCATGATTGCCGGGCTATACGTTTTGCTCAATGCCCAATTTATCGCCGTTGCCCAAATTATGGTGTATGCCGGGGCGATTGTGGTGCTCATTTTGTTTGTGGTGATGCTTTTGGGGGCAGAACTCGGCGAGACAATTCCGAGCTGGTTAACGGTGCGAAACGGGGTGATGGTACTGCTGGCACTGATTTTCCTGACCGTCAGCGGTACATCTGTGTACGATTGGCTGTACAGTACTCAACCCATTACCGGCGCGGTGACCGATGAACTTATTGCCCAGCAGGGCAGTGCCGAATTGGTGGGGCAATCGCTTTTCACCGAATATTTGCTGCCGTTTGAACTGGCATCCGTTTTACTGTTGGTGGGTATTGTCGGTGTGGTGATGCTGGGCGGCTGGCGGTTTGTTCAACACAGACAGAGAGGCGAGTAAAATGATTCCGACTGCGTGGTATTTATTGTTAGCGGCTATCCTTTTCTCTATCGGTGCGGGTGGCGTAATGCTGCGGCGAAACACATTGGTCATTCTGATGTGTGTGGAACTGATGATGAA
>JANTHQ010000330.1 GCA_024762375.1 Anaerolineaceae bacterium | reverse complement strand
CTGTTGGTTATCGAGGATGCCGCCGAGGCGCACGGCGCGAAATATCGGGGCAAGCCTGCCGGTTCGCTGGGCGATGCCGCCATTTTCAGTTTCATGGGGAACAAAATCATCACCACCGGCGAAGGCGGGGTGGTGGTGACCGATGACCAATCGCTGGCAGAACGCTGTTTCTTTCTGCAGAATCACGCCCGCCAGCCCGATAGCCCGTATTGGCACACCGAAATCGGGTTCAATTATCGGATGACCAACCTGCAAGCCGCGCTCGGGGTGGCGCAGTTGGAACAAATTGACGAATTTATCGCCATTCGGCGGCGAAATGCGGCGCATTATATGGCGCGGCTCGGCGATGTGCCGGGGCTGGTGATGCCCCCACAAGCGGAATGGGCGGAAACGGTGTATTGGATGTTCGCCCCGCTCATCACCCCCGCATTCGGGCTGAACCGCGACACCGTGATGGCAAAACTTCACGAGCGCGGCATCGAAAGCCGCCCGTTTTTCGGCTGCGTCCATCAAATGCCGATGTACAATACCGGGCAGTCACTCCCGGTGGCGGAAAAACTCTCGGCGCAGGGTATCAATTTGCCATCCGGCACCACTCTTTCCGCCGATGATATCGATTTTGTGTGCGACGTGCTGATGGGGATACGGAAGTAACTGTGATTGCGCAACGTTGGCATTGGCTGAAATCTCGATTCACCGCGGATGTTGGAATTGCGGCAGTTTTCATCGCCGCATTCAGCACCTACTTTTCATGGCTGGCAATTCAGCGCCTCCAAACTTTTCATAGTGAATATGATTTGGGCGAACACCAACAGGTGCTGTGGAACACACTCCATGGCTACTGGTTTTATTACACCTCAACGGGAATGCCGCTCCACCATTTTTCACAGCATGCTGACCCGCTGCTAATTTTGATAGCGCCGCTATATTTGCTGCACAAAGGGCCGGAAACAATTTTAATATTGCAGGCAACAATTGTGGCTTTGGGTGGCATTCCGGTTTTTTTGCTGGCACGGGAAAAGCTGAACAGCCGTGTGTTCGGAATGACCTTATTGTTGCTGTATTTGCTCTTTCCGGGAACCGAAATTATCACCGTTTCAGATTTCCACCCCCCCGTTTTGGCGATGTCATTTTTGATGGCAGCTTTCTATTTTCTGGAAAAAAAACGCGACAGCTGGTTTGTGGTGTTCATTGTTTTGGCCATGGCTGCGAAAGAGCAAATCCCTCTGGTGGTATTTTTTATGGGGGTATATGCCATTATTCGTCACCGCAAATGGATGCTTGGACTGACAACAATGATTCTGAGCGCGGCGTGGTTTTGGGCGGATATGTATTGGCTGATACCGATGTACAGCGTCACTCACGAGCAGCTATTTTTGCACTTTTACGCCGATTTTGGCAGCACGCCGCTGGAAATTGTGACCCGTGTTTTAGCTCGTCCGCAGTTGGTTGTGGCGAGTTTATGGCAACCGGAAAAAATAGATTTCCTAATAAAATTGTTTGCTCCGTTCGGATTTCTGCCGTTAATCGGATTTCCCATCCTACTCATCGGCACGCCTGCGTTTGCCATTAATCTGCTGAGTTCCAATCCTGCCATGTTCACCGCTGACCGGGGCCACTATATCGCAGATTATATCCCGTGGCTGGTTTGGGGAACATTGTTTGGCGCATATTTTTTGCAGAAAATCGCTCGAAAAATAACGACATCGTTTATTCCAATTGAGGTTTGGCAAGCTAAAGGAGAGCGTCTGTTTGTGAGTGGATTGAGCGTCATTTTGTTAGTGGTCGGCTTGAGTTGGCAGATGAATTACGGCTTGACACCCCTATCCGTCAGCCAGCCACAGTGGCATTCCACGGAACGCTACGACATCAGCCAGGCTTTGGTGCGCCAGATACCGGATGACGCAGTGATTTCCGCACAAATTCCCCTGTATGCCTTCATTAGCACCCGACACACGGCGTATGTTTTCCCGTATGTTGCCGAATCAGATTATATTTTTCTGGATGTCACTGCCTTAACCACCCCGCTGCACCCCAACGATTTTCGGGCGGCGGTGCGAAAATTGCTGGCGGACGGGCAATTCGGCGTGTGGCGTGCCGATGACGGGTTTATCGTACTCAAACGGGGTGAACCGAACACCACCCTGCCCGATGCGTTTTTCGATTTTGCGCGCGAAACCGACCCCCAGCCGGAAATTCCGCTGGATGTGCAATTCGGCGATGCGCTGCGGTTGGTGGGTGCAGATGTGCTGGATAATCCCTTGTGGGCGGAAACACAGGTTCGGCTGTATTGGCGAGCACTCAAACCGATTGATGAGCCGTTGCGGTTGTATCCTTTTTT
This sequence comes from Anaerolineaceae bacterium, assembly GCA_024762375.1. Taxonomy (GTDB): domain Bacteria; phylum Chloroflexota; class Anaerolineae; order 4572-78; family 4572-78; genus JANTHQ01. The sequence continues at coordinate 1,181 of JANTHQ010000330.1, read as the reverse complement.
CATCAACCCCAATGGCGAAACCATTGAAGATACATCTCTCCGTCCGATGGCGACTCAACTGTGGTATCCACCGGAACAGTGGAAAGCGGGCGAAACGGTGGTTTCGGAAACGCTGCCGTGGCCGTTGGGCAACGAATGGAGTTTGGCGGTCGGCGTGCTGCGCGGCGAAAACTGGTCGGATTGGAGCCGGCGGCTGCCGGTTGCGGCGGCTGCCGGGTTGCGGCGGTTCGATGCGGGGACGTGGGTGCGGGCGGCATCGTTTGCCCGGCAGGGACGGAAACTGGTGCCGATTGCTGCCGCTGATGCTGATTTGCACCCCCCCAATATTGCGCAATTCAATTTCGACAATAAAATGGAACTTCGCGGTTATGCCGCCGAGCACAGCGGCGACACGCTGAACGTGACCCTGTTTTGGCGGGCATCGGCGGCGATGGCGCGGGATTACACCGTGTTCGTCCATTTGCTGGATGCAAATGGGGCAGTGGTGGCACAGCACGACGGTCAACCGACATGGCAACTGCCCATGCCGACCAGCACATGGCAGCCCGGCGAAACTCTGCGTGACAATCACCCCATCACACTGCCCGCCGATTTGCCGCCGGGCGAATATCAATTGCGCGTCGGGGTGTATTTTTGGCAAACACTGGAACGCTTGCCCATACTGGCAAATGGCGTCCCGGTCGGCGATTCGGTGGATTTGGGGGTGGTACGGTTGCCTTGAATGAAAGTGTGATTTGTAACCCTGCAACTTTGAAACTTTGAACCTGAAACTTGAAACCTGAAACTTTAAACCTCGTCATTCTGACATACGAAAGCAAACAAGCCAATCTGATGACCCACCGCTTGCTGAAAGAATTTCCGGGGCAAGTGCGGGGCATTATGGCATCCGATGTCATCATTCCCGGAAAAAATACGGTGCAGGCGGCTTTTTTTCTATTGCGGAAAACGGGGCTGGGATTTGTGGGCATGAAAGGCGCGGAAATCATCCTCAGCCGGATTGCCCCGGCCGTGCTGCGATTGACCGGCCGCCGGGCGCGAATCCCGTCGCTGGCACAGATGACCGCCGATTTCGGCGTGCCGCTGGTTTACGCCAAAAATATCAACAGCACCGAATCGCTGGCGGTGCTGAATCGCTGGCGACCCGATTTGGTGGTGTCGGTGTACCTGAATCAACTCATCAA
>JANTHQ010000329.1 GCA_024762375.1 Anaerolineaceae bacterium | reverse complement strand
AGGGTGAGGGTCAGCGTTTTGGGGTAGAAAACTTTCACCGAAATATCGCCGAGCCAGTCGTATGTTTCGGTTGACGTTTCCGGTTCCATGCCGAACAGGTTGCCGGTGAGCCGGTAAAAGGCATCGGTGAGCAAAATGTATTCGCCGGCGGTGACGCTGTTTTTCAGCAGACGATGCACCAAAATGACATCTTCGCCCGCCAGTTCTTCAAATTGCTTTACCTGTTTGAAAACCGCCTGCCCGGCGTGTGCCACCACTTTTAACCGCAGCAGATGAATATTGGTGCAAGCATCGCACGGGCAGCCGCCCGCCGCGTGGTTGACCAGCGATTGCTGTTTCAATTTGAATGCATCAAAAAAACGCAGCATTTGGCTGGATACATCTGCTGCGACAGCGGTCGGTTCGGCGGTAATTTCGGTGAACAGAAATGCCGCATCCCCTTCCAGTTTGTTCAACTGCAATGGAAATTGGGCGCGGTCAATGACCGATTCCAACAGCTCGGTAATGATTTCTTCCGCGTGCAGCACGCTGGTTCGGTGATGATTGATAAATTGGGTGTATCCGCTGATATCCACCATCACCAGCAGTACCGGTTTGAGTTTCATTCGGTCAATTTCTCTCGCAGAAGTTTTTCTGCCATTTTGGGGTTGGCTTTGCCCCGACTGTGGCGCATCACCTGCCCCACCAAAAAGCCGAGAATCTTTTCTTTGCCCGCTTTAAATTGCGCCACCGCGTCGCCGTTTTCGGCAATCACCTGCGAAATGATGGCATCCAGCGCGCCCGCATCGCTGATTTGTTTCAGCCCGCGTTTTTCCACAATCGCATCCGGTTTTTCGCCCGATTGCCACATGTCTGCCAGCACGTCTTTTGCCGCCAGCCGGTTGATGGCATCGGTTTCGACCAATTCAATCAGCCGCACAAAATCAGCGGGGGTGAATTTGATGGCATCCACTTCGATACCGCTTTCATTCAACAGCCGGAAAACCTCACCGACCATCCAGTTTGCCACCGCGCGCGGCGAAACTTTTTTCGTCCCGGCAGCCACCACCGATTCGAAATACTCGGCGCGGGCGCGGTTTTCTGCCAGTGCCGCCGCATCCTGTGCCGCCAGCCCCCATTCGGATATATAGCGTTCGGTTTTGGCAGCGGGTAATTCCGGCAGCGACGATTCCAGTTCGGCAATCCACGCCGGGTCGAGTTCCAACGGCGGTAAATCGGGTTCGGGGAAATAACGGTAGTCGTGTGCGTCTTCTTTGGTGCGCTGCACCACCGTGCGCCCGCGATTTTCGTCCCAGCCCATCGTTACTTGTTCCACCTGCCCGCCCGATTCCAGCACGCGGGTTTGGCGTTCAATTTCATAGGCGATGGCGTTTCGCACGGCGCGGAATGAGTTGAGGTTTTTCACCTCCACTTTTGTGCCCCACACATCGGAATCCACCGGCTTGAGCGACAGGTTCACTTCGCAGCGCATGGCGCCTTTTTCCATATCGCCGCTGGAAACGCCCAGATAGCGCACGATTTGCCGCAGTTGGGTCACATAAGCGTATGCTTCTTCCGCGGTGCGGATGTCCGGTTCGGAGACGATTTCCATCAGCGGCACACCGGCGCGGTTCAAATCTACCAGCGAGCCGCCTTCGACATGGGTGAGTTTGCCGGTGTCTTCTTCTAAATGGACGCGGGTGATTCCAACGGTCTTACGGTTGCCATTGGCAGAAATTTCTAATTTCCCGGCGGTGCACAGCGGCAATTCATATTGAGAAATTTGGTAACCTTTCGGTAAATCGGGGTAAAAGTAATTTTTGCGAGCAAACACATTGTGCGCATGAATTTCGCAGCCGAGCGCCTGTCCGGTCATGATGGTGAATGCCACTGCCCGCTCGTTGATGACGGGCAGCGCGCCGGGCAATCCCAAACACACCGGGCAAACGTTGGTGTTCGGCGCGGCAGAAAACGCATCGGCGCTGCAACTGCAAAACATTTTGCTTTCGGTCTGCAATTCAATGTGAACTTCCATTCCAATTATGGCTTCGTAAGTTGTCATTTCGATGTATCCGCCTTACAATTACTTTTATATTTTGGTTCGATGAAACTCCCGTTCATTATAATACGGACCGGGCAAATCTCGAAACCGACTAAACCACATTTTTTGTATTGACAAGGAGAAAATCCGACAATGACGTCAGTAGAAATGTTAGCGAAAAACCCGGGCGCGAGCTTTTTGGCGAACGCCCAAGCCAGTTTGACCAAAGCCGCGCAAGCGTTAAATCTCGACCCCAACATTTTTGCACTGCTGCGCACCAACAGCCGTTCACTCATTGTGTCGCTGCCCGTGGAGATGGATGACGGGCATGTGGAAGTGTTCACCGGTTACCGTGTGCAGCATACCACCGCCCGCGGACCCGCCAAAGGTGGCATCCGCTATCACCCGTCGGTGTCGCTGGAAGAAGTTTCGGCACTGGCACAGTTGATGACATGGAAATGTTCGCTGGTGAATGTGCCGTTCAGCGGTGGTAAAGGCGGCATCGCCGTGGATCCCCGCCGTCTTTCGGAAAACGAATTGCGCCGTATGACCCGCCGCTACACCTATGCCATCAGCCCCATCATCGGCCCCAATATCGACATCCCCGCGCCCGACATGAATACCAACGAGCGCACCATGAGCTGGATTTCTGACACCTACGCCATCATCAAAGGCGAAAGCAACAGCGAAATTGTCACCGGCAAACCGGTCAGTCTCGGCGGCAGTTTGGGGCGAATTGATGCCACCGGGTTGGGTGTCGCCATCTCGGTGAAAGAAGTGCTGAAACGCGCCGGGAAACCGATGGAAGAATGCACCGTCGCGGTGCAGGGTTTTGGCAATGTGGGCACGTGGAGCGCACGCCATATCGCCGAAATGGGCGCGAAAATTGTCGCCGTCAGCGATATTTCGGGCGGCTATTATAACCCCGACGGGCTGGATATCGAAGCGATGGCAGATTATGTGAAACAGAGCAAAACCCGCACACTGGAAGGTTATTCTACCCCCGGCTTGAGCACCATCACCAACGAAGAATTGCTCGAACTGCCGTGTGATGTGCTGGTTCCCGCCGCGATGGAAAACCAAATCACCGAAGCCAACGCCGACAGAATTCAAGCCAAATTTATCGTCGAGGGCGCGAATGGCCCCACCACCCCCGAAGCGGATGCTATTTTGCAAGAGCACGGTATCATCGTTGTACCCGATATTCTGGCGAATGCCGGCGGGGTGGTCGTCAGTTATTTTGAGTGGGTACAGGGGCGCGAAGGCTTCTATTGGACGGTGGATGAAGTCCGCACCCGATTGCATCATTTTATGGAAGTGGCATTCGATGATATGTACACATTCGGGCAGCACCGCAATGTGCCGCTGCGCCAAAGCGCGATGATGCTCGCCGTGCAGCGCGTCGCCGATGCGGTGGCTCTGCGTGGAATTTTCCCATAAAGTGGAGATTGGAAATTAGAGATTGGTGAATCTCCAATCAACCAATAACCATTCACCATTCAACCGATGA
>JANTHQ010000328.1 GCA_024762375.1 Anaerolineaceae bacterium | reverse complement strand
TCCATTTTTAAGAGGTTTCTCCTTAACTAATCTCAATTTCTTTTACTTTGACGCGGTTCAATTTGAATCCTTACCTTTTTCCGGCGGATGTTATAACCGCTTTTGCAAAAATTGTCAATTTGCGTCACTGTCTGCCGATGTGTCTGCTGTTTTTTCTTTTTCTTCTGTGTGGGGTGATTCTTCGGCGGAAAGTAGCGCCACCGATGCGACGGTATCGCCTTCATACAATCGCATTACCCGAGCACCTCGTGTGGCGCGCCCCAACAGCGGAATTTGTCCCACATTGGTTCGTATCATTTTCCCTTCGCTGGAAATGAGTGAAATATCTTCGTTACCCAAAACAATGTGCATGTCAATGATGGGGCCGGTAATATCCATCGCCCGGTCGAGGGTGCGCACACCCAGCCCATATCTCGTTTGCCGTTTATACTGCTCGACGGGGGTTCGCTTGCCCATACCGTTGGCCGTAACTACCAAAACCTGCCCATTCGGCACAACCACATCCACACCGGCGAGTTCATCATCGTTTGCCAGCCGCATGGCGTTTACGCCGCCGGCAGCACGTCCCATCACCCGCACGTCCGTTTCGGCGAACCGGATGGCTTGACCATGTTTTGAAACTAAAATGAGGTCATCTTCGCCGGTTGTGAGTTTTACCCATCGCAACGCATCGTCGTCATCCAACGAAAGGGCAATCAATCCACTTGGCCGCACCGAAGCAAACGCGCCGACTGCTACCCGTTTAATTTTTGCTTTGCGGGTGACCATCACCAAATAATCGGCATGTTCAAACGATGACACGGCAATAGCCGCCGTAATTTTTTCGGTGGGATTGATGTTGATGAGATTGACCACAGGAATGCCTTTGGCGGTGCGCCCGGCATCGGGGATGCGCCATGCTTTTTCGGAATAAACTTTGCCGCGGTCACTGAAATATAGCACGGTGTCGTGCGTGCTGGCGGCAAACAACACATCTACATCGTCTTCATCGCGGGTGGTCATCCCCGTTACGCCGCGCCCGCCGCGTCCCTGCCGCCGATAGGTGGTGCTGGGTACTCGTTTGATATACCCATTGCGGGTAATGCTCACCAGCACTTCTTCATCTTTGATGAGGTCTTCTTCGTTAAAATCACCCGCTTCATCGGCGATAATTTTGGTGCGACGGTCATCGCCGTATTTTTCTTTTATTTCCACCATATCGTCTCGAACCAATTGCAAAATTTTGTGTGGATTTTCCAGCAAATCTTGTAAATAGCCGATGGTGTCCATAACCTGTTTGTATTCATCTTCGATTTTTTGGCGTTCCAGCGCAGCCAGCCGACGCAATTGCATGTCCAAAATTGCTTGCGCCTGCAATTCCGACAGCCCGAAACGGGTCATCAGTTCGCTGCGGGCGTGGTCGGCGCTTTCGCTGTCGCGAATGGTTTGGATGATGTCATCCAGATGGTTGAGCGCCAGCCGCAACCCTTCCAAAATGTGAGCCCGCGCTTTCGCTTTTTTCAAATCGAAACGAGTGCGGCGGGTGAGCACATCCATTCGATGCTCGATAAAAATTCGCAGCGCCATTTTCAGCGGCATCAACCGCGGTTCGCCATTGTGCAGCGCCAGCATGTTCATACCGAAATTGGATTGCAGCGCCGTATATTTGTACAGTTGATTGAGTACCCGGCGGGGTTGTGCCCCCCGTTTCAGTTCGACGATGATGGCCATACCGTTGCGGTCCGATTCGTCCCGCAGGTCGGAAATATCTTTCAACCGCCCGTTTTTCACCAATTCGGCAATGCGAATCAACAGATTGGCTTTATTCAATTGGTACGGAATTTCTGTTACCACAATGCGAAAACGGTTGGCTTTTGTTTCTTGAATTTCCGCCACGGCGCGCATGGTAATTGAACCTTTGCCCGTTGCATACGCCTGTTTCAGGCTTTCGCTGCCCAAAACCTGTGCGCCGGTGGGAAAATCGGGGCCTTTCACAAACTGCATCAGGTCATCCACCGTCACGTCATCCAGCGCATCAAAACGGTCAATCAGATAGATGATGGCGTCGGCCAACTCGTTGAGGTTATGCGGGGGAATATTGGTCGCCATCCCGACGGCAATCCCGTTCGAGCCGTTGAGCAGCATATTCGGAATGCGCGCCGGCAATACGGTTGGCTCTTGCAGCGACGCATCGAAATTATCCTGCCAATCCACCGTGTCCTTTTCAATATCAACCAGCATTTCTCCGGCGATGCGTGCCATGCGGGCTTCGGTGTAACGCATGGCGGCGGGGCTATCGCCGTCTATCGAGCCGAAGTTGCCCTGACCGTCAACCAGCGGATAGCGCATAGAAAATTCCTGCGCCATGCGCGCCATCGCATCGTACACCGCGGTGTCGCTGTGCGGGTGATATTTCCCCAACACATCGCCAACGATGCGCGCGCTTTTGCGGTACGGCGTGCCGGGCCGATTGCCCATATCGTACATGGCATACAAAATTCGGCGGTGTACCGGTTTCAGCCCGTCGCGGGCATCGGGGAGCGCGCGGCTCACAATCACGCTCATCGCATAATCCAGATATGCCGTGCGCATTTCTTTTTCGATATCTACGGTTCGCACCTTGCCGATATGCTGAGGGGCGGGGGGTTTTTCAGTGGGATTGTCCATACAGAATCTCCATCCAAACAAAATACGCGCCTGCTGAACGAGGATTATCAGCAGGCTGTTACGTCCATTTTTTCTGCGAAAAGCCGATTGGTTTTTGCAAAATGCCGCAGGAATTTTTCCTGCCTGCACGATAGAAATTATACCTCAAATGGCGATTTTTCGCTATTTCTTCCTCACCGCGCAGACGATATCTACATTAAATGCAAATTTTTGGTTTTTATGGCAGTTGGGTCGAAAGAGACTCGTTGAGCTGCTGAAGCATGCCGCGCAATTGCTGAATGTACGGCGCCAACCCGGTATCTTTCAGCGGGATGTTTACCGGCACGGTCAGGTCAACCGGTACGGTTGTGTCAATCGGTATGGTTAAATCGAGGGTAACTTCTTGTTCGTCATTTACCGGGATATTCATTTTTACCGGCACCACCACTTCGATGGGAATGGTAATATCATTTATTTTCAAAGGAACTTGTGTTTTTATTTTTTGGTCAATCGGCACATTCAAATTCACCGGAACTTTGATGGTCTTTTTAAATTTCACTTCGGTTTTTACAGGAATATCATCATGCACGGGCACAGTAAAATTGATAGACGCATTTTCGAAATCTCCCAAATTGGCAACGGCTTGATCAACCGCAACTTGCGCTTGCTGGCCCATTTGCTGCGCCTGCTGCAAAAATCCGAGCCACTGCCACAGCAAAAAACCATTTAATGCCAGCGATGCCAGTACCAGCACAAATAAAAAACTCAAAAATGTTTTTACCGTGTTCGAGAGCGGCGCCGATTTGTTTTTTCCGTAAGATGCCATGGAGATACTCCCTTATGGTGGGTGATTATTCCCACTTAAAATGACGGTGTTCACTTTCCGGACTGACAGGAATGCCTGTT
>JANTHQ010000327.1 GCA_024762375.1 Anaerolineaceae bacterium | reverse complement strand
CGGAAATTAGTTTACATAAAATCTAAAAATAAGGCATTAAAAAACCACTACATATTGTGGTTAGTCAATAGTTGACACCATATCTTGTGGACTTTCGAAACTAATTATACACGATTTTTGGCGTTTCGGCAAGTGCTTTTGGGGACTAAAACCTTAAAATATCGAATTGGATTTTACAAAAAACACCCCGCCGAATTTTCGGCAGGGTGTTAACATGCGTGTCTTTTACCTGTTTCCCGGCAAGAGCGGCACGTTATGCCGTTTGCCGGGCACAGGTTCACGATTGCTGATGGAGGGATATGGACCGGTTATAGATTACCGCGACCCGCGACGCAAAAACGTGGGAACGTCCAAATCATCTTGGTCGAAACTTTTGTTCAGTGTTGGGAAGTCGATGGTTTTCTTTTGCTGGCCGGCAACGGTGGGTGGTTCTTTGGCGGCTGCAACCGCATCGAATCCGGTGGCTATCACGGTGATGCGCAAGTTGTCTTCCATTGTTTCGTCGACCACCGCACCAAAGATGATGTTGGCGTCCGGATGCGCTTTGCCGCGGATGATTTCGGCGGCTTCGTTTACTTCAAACAGGCTGAGGTTGCTGCCGCCTGTTACGTTGAACAAGATGGCGCGCGCGCCGTCGATGCTCACGTCCAGCAGGGCAGAGGTGACGGCAGAGTTGGCGGCATCGGTGGCGCGGGTGTCGCCGGTTGCGAGCCCCATGGCCATCAATGCGGTACCCCCGCCGCTCATCACCGAGCGGACATCGGCAAAGTCAAGGTTAATCAACCCGGGGACGGTAATCAGTTCCGAGATGCCCTGGATGCCCTGGCGCAGCACGTCGTCGGCCACCAGAAATGCTTCGGTCATGGTGGTGCGTTTGTCCACAATGCTCAATAAACGGTCATTGGGGATGGTAATCAGGGTATCGACTTTTTCTTTAAATGTGTCCACGCCTTCGTCGGCGGTGGTCATTCGATTGCGGCCTTCAAAACTGAACGGTTTGGTCACCACACCGATGGTCAGTGCGCCGAGCTCGTGCGCAATTTCGGCGATGACGGGCGCAGCGCCGGTACCGGTGCCGCCGCCCATGCCGCAGGTCACGAATACCATGTCGGCGCCGCCAAGAATGTTTGCCAAGTCATCCGCAGATTCTTCTGCAGCTTTTTGCCCGATTTCCGGATTGCCGCCTGCGCCCAATCCGCGCGTAATTTTGTCGCCAATGCGAATGCGCTGCGGGGCGTTGCTGGCAAGCAGGGCTTGCGCGTCGGTATTTACAGCGATGAAGTCCACGCCGCGCACACCGGCATCTATCATCCGGTTGACCGCGTTTGAACCGCCGCCGCCGACGCCAACCACTTTAATTTTGGCGAGTGAATCGGGCTCCGCATTTGTTGTTCGATAGGACATAATAATTGCCTCCTAAGTTGGGTGTTTATTTGAGGTTAGAGAGGGAAAATCTCAAACGCGAAGCTGGAATGCTGACGGGATTTACTCTCAAACCTCCGGTTTCCGGTCATTTTTTATTGATTAACCCGGCAGAAAAGCTTTTTTCAGCCAGGATAGAATCCCATTTGGTTGCCGTTGCGGGCGGCGGCGGGCGGTGGGTTGGGTTTGATGATTCAGTCCCCACTGCAACAATCCCACGCCGGTGGCGAATTCGGGCTCCGATAGGTTTTCTATCAGGCCGCGCAAATTTTGCGGTGTGCCCACTCGAATGGGCATCCCCAGCACCGACCGTCCGACATCTTTGATGCCGCTCAAGTTGGCGGTGCCGCCACACAGTACCATTCCGGCGGGCAGCAAGCCGTCATACCCGCTCCGTTTGATTTCCTGCATAATCAGTTCAAAAATCTCTTCGGTGCGCGCGTGGATGATTTCTGCCAAAAATTCGGGGTCAATTGTTTGTTGCCCCTCTTCGCCAAACGTTGCCACATCCAGCGGGCCGGTGGTCGTCAGTTTTGGCGGCCATGCGTGCCCATGCCGAATTTTAATTTCTTCTGCCACGGTGAACGGTGCATGCAGCCCGACCGCCACATCGTTGGTGATTTGCTGGCCGCCGGTCGGTAAAACGGTGGTGTGCCAAATACTGCCTTCGATAAAAATGGCGATGTCGGTGGTTCCGCCGCCGATATCGGCCAGCACCACGCCCATATCGCGTTCCATGTCTGTCAAAACGGCTTCGCCGGAGGCAAGCGGTTCCAAAACCAGGGCATCAATATCAACCTGATTTTCTTGAATGCAGGCAACCAAATTGTTGATGGATGTGGTCGCGCCGGTGACGATGTGGGCTTCCACTTCCAGCCGCTGGGCGAACATGCCGATGGGGTCTTTGACGCCATCAGCGTTATCCACCGTAAAACTGCGCGGAATCACGTGCAGTATTTCGCGGTTGTCCGGCAGCGAAACGGCCTTTGCCGATTCCAACACGCGGGTGATGTCGGCGGATTGAATGCCGCGATGGCCGTTGTTGAGTGAGATGATTCCGCGGTTGTTGAGTGCGCTGATGTGCGAACCGGCCAGCCCCACATACGCGCTGTGAATTTCGTAACCGGATGCGTGTTCTGCTTGCTCTAAACTTTCGGCGATGGCGGCGGTGGCTTCGGCGACGTTGACCACCACCCCTTTGCGAATTCCCCGTGCAGGGGCGATACCCATACCGGCGATGCGCAGGTTTTGCTGTTCGTCAACGTCTGCTACGAGCGTGCATATTTTTGTTGTGCCGATGTCGATTCCGACAAGCGTTGTTACGTCCATGAATGCGTCCTGTTTTCGCGCCCATCACCCATATACACGGTAACTACTTTATAATACCACAATATATAGGCTTTGACAAGCGCCGATACTACAATATATAGTACCCTAGTACCCGGGTCACGGGTTTATTGCGGGTTGTAAACGACGTGCTGCGGATCGCGAACGTCAATGAATGTTGGCGTAATTTTTTCGGATAGCAGCTTTTTGGTTACGGCATCTGCAACCTGTAACTTTGCGGCGATATTGGTATCTTCTTTGCCCAAATAAATAATCCAGCCGCTGGCGTTGCTGTATACCAAACCTATCTCATGCTGAAAATACAAATGGTCAATTTCCGGTTTTTGGTGATGAACCCGCTGTGCGGCCCGAATGATTCGCGGGTCGATTTGGGTGGCGGGCAGGCCGTCGATATCTTCAATTTGCAACTCGATACCGGTGGCGGTGGCATCAGCTTTCGCGGGCAGAAACACCCCGTCGTTGTCCACCCACCACAACCCGTCGCCGGAACGCCACAGCACCTGCGGCAGCCGCTCTTCCACCGAGATGTGCACGGTGGCGGGTAGCGACACCTTCACCGAGGCGCTTTTCACATAGTCCAGCGTTTCGATGTTGGCTTGTACCGTACGCGGGTTTACCCAAAATACCGACAGACTATCGATGCCGGCTGTTTCGTACAATTCCTGATAGCTGAGCACGTGGTTGCCGTTGATGTCGGCGCTGTACACATAAAATGTGTCGGTGCCGAAGAGCATGTACACCCCCACCAGTGCCGCGAGCAACACCAC
>JANTHQ010000326.1 GCA_024762375.1 Anaerolineaceae bacterium | reverse complement strand
TGACCCCATCGCGCTGAACGATATTGCCCGCGCCCATCTGCGCGAAATTTTTCTGACCGCCGATATGGGCATCAGTGGCGCCAATTTCGCCGTGGCGGAAAGCGGCTCCATCTGTTTGGTGACCAACGAAGGAAACGGACGCTTCACCACCACCGCGCCGCGCATTCACGTGGCGATTGTCGGTATGGAAAAAGTCATTCCCACGTTTGAAGATTTGGGCGTGATGCTGAACGTGCTGGCACGCAGCGCCACCGGACAGAAAATGTCGGTATATACCAGCGTCATCACCGGCGCGCGCCGCCCCGCCGACCCCGACGGGCCGGAAGAGTTCCATGTGGTGCTGCTGGACAACGGGCGCACCCGGGCATTGGCATCGGAAAACGCGGAAATTCTGTACTGCATTCGCTGCGGCGCGTGCCTGAATCACTGTCCGGTTTTTCAAGCCATCGGCGGACACGCATACGGCAGTGTTTATCCCGGTCCCATCGGCTCGGTCATTTCGCCCATTTTGTGGGGGCTGGATACCGCCGGCGAAATGCCACACGCCAGCACGCTGTGCGGCAAATGTCAAGAGGTGTGCCCGGTGCGGATTGACCTGCCGCGTATGTTGCTGAATCTGCGCGCCGCCGGGCACGAAGCGGGTAAATCGCCGGCGTGGCTCAACTGGGGCGTGCGCGGGTATCGAATGGTGGCGGCGCACCCCGCACTCTATCGCTGGGGGATGAAACTGGCATCGGTGGGAACGCGACTACTGGCGAGAAACGGCTGGGTGAAAAAACTGCCGCCCCCGCTCAACGGCTGGACAGATTACCGCGAATTTCCCGCTTTCGCCCCGAAATCATTCCGCGAGCAGTGGAAAGACAGAAAGGGAAAGGGATAGAGATAGGGATAGAAATTCACTGACGGCTGAAAGTGAGACTTGCAACCCTGCTACCCTGCAACTTTGAACCTTGAACCTTGAACCTGAAACCTGAAACCAAAAACCCGAAACCACCATGAACCGAGATGACTTTCTGAAAAACGTAAAAAACGGACTCGCCGCGGCATATTTTCCTGATGCGCGCGCCGAGCGTCCCACTGCCCCGCCGCTCCCGCGGTTCGACCCCGCCGCGCTGGTGGAACAATTTTCGGCGGAAGTGACGGCACTGAAAGGCGATGTTTTCCGCGCTGACACGCCCGCCGCCGCGCTGGAAAAAATCGTTTCGCTGCTGGCAGAACACGGCGCGGAGGAATATCTGGCGTGGGCAGACGATTTACTCCCCCTGCCGAACCTGCGCGCCGAGTTGGCGACACACGGCTTTTCCGCCCATCCGCTGCAAGTACCCGCCGACCCCGCCGCCCGTCGCGAAACGCTATCGGCGGCATCGGGCATTCAAGTGGGCATCACCGGCGCGCTGGCAGGCATCGCCGATACCGGCACGATGGTGGTTCCCAGCGGAAACAGAAAGGGGCGGCTCGCATCGCTGCTGCCGCCCGCTCATATCGCGTTATTGCGCATCCGCCATCTTTACCCATCGCTGATGCATTTTATTGCCGCCAATCCCACTGCCGCGCGGGATGTTGCCAACCTGAATTTCATTTCCGGTCCCAGCCGCACCGCCGACATCGAGCAAACGCTCACGCTCGGCGTGCATGGCCCCAAATTCGTACACGTCATCCTGCTGGCAGATTGACGGGTTCGGCACTATGAATGCCCCAGCACGCGGTGGGGCTGGTACGGTTCGGCCAGATATGCCAACTCCGTTTCCGAAAGCGACACATCCACCGCGCCGACAGCTTCTTCCAGATGGCGCAATTTCGTCGCCCCGATAATCGGCGCGGCTACCGGCGACTGGTGCAGCAGCCATGCCAGCGCAATCTGCACCGGCGGCACACCGTGGTTTTTCGCTGTTTCCACCACCCGCGCTGCAATCTCAAAATCGCTATCGCCATATTGATACATCGCCTGTCCATATTCATCGGTTTTGGCGCGAGTGGTCGGCTGCATATTTTCGCGGGTGCGATTGCCCGCCAAAAATCCGCGTGCCAGCGGACTCCATGGAATCACACCGATGCCCATATCGCGGCACAACGGTAGCATTTCGCGCTCTTCTTCCCGGTAGAGAAGATTGTAGTGGTTCTGCATCGAGACAAATTTCGTCCAGCCGTGTTTTTCGGCGGTGTATTGCGCTTTTGAAAATTGCCATGCGAACATGCTCGATGCGCCGATGTAGCGCGCTTTTCCGGCGCGCACCACATCATTCAACGCTTCCATCGTCTCTTCGATGGGCGTGCTGTAATCCCAGCGATGGATTTGGTACAAATCCACATAATCCAGCCCCAACCGTTGCAACGATGCGTCAATGGCTGACAGAATATGTTTCCGCGATAGCCCACCCATGTTCGGTTTGTCGTTCATGGGGAAGAAAACTTTGGTGGCAATCACCACTTCATCGCGTGGAATCATTTCGCGCAAAAGTTTCCCCGTCACCTGCTCGCTGACACCGAGTGAATACATATCGGCGGTGTCGAAAAAGTTGATACCGAATTCCAGCGCGCGTTCCACAAACGGACGCGCCTCATCTTCCGATAAAATCCACGGTCGCCATTTGGGGTTGCCATAACTCATCATCCCCAAACATATCCGCGACACTTTCAGTCCAGTGGTTCCCAAATTTGTGTATTGCATCTGCTGCTCCTTTCGATTATCTCGGTGGAAAATGAATGACAGCGATATTATACTGACGGGGCGCAACCAAACCAAAATCGAATAATTTTCCCAAATACGGTACAATTTCCATGTAACTTTTTCCGCTGAACATTGTATAGAGGGTAGGAGCGAAATTTGTGACGCGGCACACCCATTTGAGCGACGGCAATCTGGTTGAAAAGACTCTCGCAGGCGACGACACCGCCTTCCGTGCGCTGGTGGAACGGCATACGGGCGCGGTGTTCAATACCGCATACCGTCTGCTGGGCAACCGTGCCGATGCCGCCGACGCCGCGCAAGATACATTTTTGCGAGCATACCGTGCTCTGCACACTTTTCGCACCGATGCGCCGCTGAAGCCGTGGCTATGCCGCATTGCCGCGAATGTTTCGCTGAACCGGTTGAAACGCCGCCAACCTGAAATTTCGCTGGATGACCATCCCGCCGGAACCGACCCGCCTGCCATCCCCGACCTTTCGGCGGAACCGCAGCGGGAACTGTTGAAATCCGAGCGGGCGCGCGAGCTTCGCGCAGCACTGCTCGCCCTGCCGCCCGACCAGCGCACCATCATCGAACTGCGGCATTTTCAGGAACTCTCGTATGCGGAAATCGCCGCCGCGCTGGAAATTTCGGTGGCGAATGTGAAAGTGAAACTCTTTCGGGCGCGAAAAAAGTTGCGCGCGATTTTAGCACGGGAAACAAACCAATGACCGATTCAAACATCTGTACCGGAAAAAAAGACACCATCTTTCAATATTTGGACGGTGAATTGCCCGCCGCCGAGCGCAGCGCGTTTGAGCATCACCTGACGGAATGTGCCGCCTGCCGCGCACTGCTGGCGGAAACGGAATCGCTGTTC
>JANTHQ010000325.1 GCA_024762375.1 Anaerolineaceae bacterium | reverse complement strand
TCTTTAAACCATTCCAGCACCTGTCATACGATGAGGCAATGGAACGTTTCGGGCGCGATAACCCCGACCTGCGTTTCGGACTGGAATTGAAAACGCTGAACGACGTTGTGGCAGACAGTTCCTTTAAGGTATTTTCGGGTACAATTGCCGGTGGCGGGCTGGTAAAAGGATTGAACGCCAAAGGCTGCGGCGGATACAGCCGCAAGCAAATTGACGAACTGACCGCATTCGTAAAAACGTTTGGCGCGAAAGGGCTGGCGTGGCTTTCGGTGTCTGCCGATGCCGACACCCCGCACCGCTCGTCATTCGCCAAATTTATGACCCCCGCCGAAATTGACGGCATCATTTCTCGGTTGGAAGGCGAACCGGGCGACCTGCTGCTCATCGTCGCCGATAAACCCGCCATCGCCAACGAAGCGTTGGGACGCCTGCGGGTAGAAATCGGCGACCGGCTGGGCCTGCGCGACGACAACGTGATGGCGCTGTGCTGGATTACCGATTTCCCGCTGTTTGAACGCAACGAGGAAGAAAATCGCTGGGACCCGAGCCACCATCTGTTCACTTCGCCGATGGATGAAGATATTCCCCTGCTCGATACCGACCCCGGCAAAGCACGCGGCAAACAATACGACTTGGTCTGCAACGGGTATGAAATTGCCGGCGGCAGTATCAGAATTCACCGCCGCGATATTCAGGAAAAGATCTTCGGGCTGATTGGGCTGAATGTGGAACAGGCAAAACAGCAATTTGGGCATATGCTGGAAGCGTTTGAATATGGCACGCCACCGCACGGTGGTATCGCCGCCGGTATTGACCGGGTGGTGATGCTTTTGGCGGGCGAACCGAACATCCGCGAAGTGATTGCCTTCCCCAAAAGCCAGTCTGCCGCCGACCTGATGGCGGGTGCGCCCACCCCCGTCAGCGAGCAACAATTGCGCGAATTGCACATAAAATTAGACCTCGATGAGGACTGATTCGGCTTTCTGGGTGATTTGGCAAGCCCGTTTTTTCATGCTATTATAGCGTCATCCCTGCCGTGTTCGTGATGCGCCATGCGTCTTGAACCAACACTCATCGTTCAGGGAGCCTGTTTTTAGGAGGGCATGCGGTAGCCCTCGACAGGGTAAGGCAGAGCCTTCCTAATATGGCTTCCACCTGCTTATGCAGGTTCAAGGACAACTGGAAGCCACACGGCATGGCGGGGTTCCCAAAAAAGCGTCAGTATTGACGCTTTTTTTATTGCATCTGCACTGCCGGTGGCTGAAACCATGGCGCGGCCGTCCGGTTTTTCCCGTCAACAGCCGCGCAGGGTATCCTCTGCCAACATATCCACAACTGCTTTCAAATCGCCACCCGTTTCGTGGAATACAGCCAACTGACGGTCGGCGCTGGTGCCGGTCTGCAGCATCGTTTTTATATGCGCCAACTCTGCCTCTACGCCGAGCGGGGCAGCCACATCATCGACAATTTCCAACAATTCGTTGATTAAAAATCGCAGGGGGACGGCCTCTTCTTTGCCGAAATCAATCAGTTCGCCATCAATCCCATCGCGAACGGCACGCCATTTATTTTCGGCAATCAATTCGCGCCGGTAAAGCCGCCAACTGATATTTCGGCGGCGCAATTGGATGAGTTTTGCCACCAGCGCCTGCAATAGCGCCGCGATGGCAATCACATCGTCCACCCGTGTCACACAGTCGAACACTCGAAATTCCAGTGTGGGAAAATTCGGGTGCGGACGCACATCCCACCAAATTTTTGTCGGTTCGGCAATACAGCCTGTATTCACCAGCGTGTTCACATATTGCTGATAATCCTGATGGGAACTGAAAAACGACGGGATGCCGGTACGCGGCAAATCCTCAAAAACCACACTGCGGTACGATTTCAATCCGGTATCATTCCCATTCCAAAATGGTGATGATGTGGAAAGGGTGAGCAGATGCGGCAAAAAATACCGTACCTGATTCATCACATCGATGCGCAAATCTTTATCGGGAATGCCGATATGGATGTGCATGCCGAAGATGAGCAGTCGCCGCGCGAGATATTTCATATCGTTCAGCAAGCCGAAATAGCGGGGGTATTCGCTGATATCCTGGTCAACCCAGCGCGAAAACGGATGCGTGCCCGCCGCAAGAATTTTCCGCCCGTGTTTTTCGGCTACATCTGCCACCATTCGCCGCAAACGAATGACCTCCATTCGCGCCTCTTTGATATTGCGGCACACGTTACTGCCCACTTCCACCTGAGACTGCATGAATTCGGGCTTAACCTGATCTTTCAGCACCACCCGCCCTTTTTCCAAAAATTCCTGAATGTAGGATGTCAGTTCGCGGGTTTCCGGGTCGATAATCTGATACTCTTCTTCAATACCAATCGTCAATTCTTCTAACATGCCGCCTCCGGTATGTTTTATGGGGGGATATGACGTTGATTATAGCACAATCGGCGTTGGTTTTAAAGGGTTATCCAATTTGTAAATGGCGATATGCTTCGCGCAGAACAGTGCGCCCATATTCGTCGGTGGCGGTGTGCCATTGTTTCAATCGCTCTGCCAGTCCTTCGGTATCAGGAATCTGGCTGGTGTGTTGTAAAATTGCCTCGAGCTTTGTTTCAAAAACATCTGTAATATCCACAAAAAAATCGGGCTGCACGGTGCCGGCCACAAAAATATGCGGCACCGTATGCGGTTCCAGCCCCTCGGCGAGCAATTTGGGGTGATACATGCGATTGCCCACCGCCGGAAAGAGCGCGTCGGCGGCAATTTGCCCGGCAGCGCGATGGTCGGTGTGGTTGATGCGATTGTGCCAGAAGAAGGTGGTCGGGTCGGGAGAAATGACGGCATCGGGGCGGAAGCGGCGGAGTTGGCGGACAACCTGCTCGCGCAGTGCGGGCGAGGGGGTCAGCTCGCCGTCCGGCTCATCAAAAAAGGTAATATTGCCCACGCCGAGCACATCGGCGGCGGCGCGCTGCTCTTGCTGGCGGATGGCTTTCAGCCGGTCGGGGGTCATGTCGGGGTCGTCGCTGCCTTTATTGCCGTTGGTCAGCAGCAGGTATTCGATTTCTGTGCCGTTTTTTGCCCACAGCGCCACCAACCCACCACAAAAAAATTCGGGGTCGTCGGGGTGTGCCATTATGACCATTGCTCGTTGGGGTATAAATGGGGGGTTCATATTCACCTCTGGTAAATTTAGTTGGTAAATTTAGTGTGAGATAGGATAGCACGCCCGCCGAAAAATTCAAATATGGTTGGAATTAAAAAAAGGCGCACCACGATTGTGGTACGCCTTTGAGGTTCAACAGAAGATTATTCTTTCGGTTCGCCTTTGTAGGTGCTGCGTTCGTAATCGAAGTCGTATTCCCAGTAGCCGGGGCCTTCGGTGAAGTAGTCGGCATTGCGTTGAATGTCGGCTTCGTATTCTTCGGGGACGTCTTCTTCGGGGAAGATGGCTTCGGGCGGGCAGACGGGGACGCAGGCGCCACAGTCAATGCAGGTGTCGGGGTCGATGAAGAACAAATCGTTCCATTTGGGGTCATCGGTAGGACCG